>CAYNGE010000153.1:0-3512 GCA_964396865.1 uncultured Planctomycetales bacterium | reverse complement strand
TGTACGCGTGTTCACGGTGCTGGCTTAGATCCAGACCTATGGTTTCTTCCTGTTCATTGATCCGAACGCCTAAAAAGACATCGATCAATTTATAGATCACGAATGTCGCGGCCACCGTATATAGCGCGACTGCCAATACGCCGGTCATCTGTGTGATCAGGAAATGCGGATTGCCGAAGAACAATCCGTCGGTCCCTTGAGGATTAATGGCTTTGGACGCAAAAAGCCCTACACAGAGGGTCCCTAAGATCCCGCCGACTCCGTGGACTCCAAAAACGTCTAATGAATCATCGTATCCGTATTTGGGTTTAACAACTGCTACGGCTATAAAACAAAAAATACTGGCGAGAACGCCTATGGTCAAGGCTGAGCCTATACCTACATAGCCCGCGCCCGGCGTGATGGTAGCGAGTCCCGCGACACAGCCGGTGACAATTCCAAAGACAGTGGCCCTGCCGTTACGGACCCATTCCAGCAAGACCCAAGTAGCTCCTGCCGCGGCCGCAGCGGTATTGGTAGTAATAAAAGCATTGACCGCGACTGCACTGACAGCCAGGGCGCTGCCCGCGTTAAAACCGAACCAGCCGAACCATAATAAGCCCGTGCCTAATACCACCAGCGGCAGATTATGCGGCGCCGGTGTATGCGAGAGGTTCTTGCGGCGGCCAATAATGATGGCCACGATCAAAGCGGCAACACCCGCGGATGTGTGGACTACAATGCCTCCGGCAAAGTCTAATATGCCCATTTGTTTAAGCCATCCGCCGCTTCCCCATACCCAATGGCATATAGGGGCATAAACAAAGGTGGCCCAAAGCAGTGTAAAGATGAGATATGCGGAAAATTTCATTCTCCCCGCAAAGGCCCCGATGATAAGAGCAGGCGTTATAACGGCAAACATGGATTGAAAGATCATGAAAACACTATTGGGAATGGTTGAGGAATAGTCAGGCATAGGCGCATATCCGACGCCCCTTAAGTTCATCCAGCCTAACCCGCCCCAGAATCCACTGCTTGGATGAAAACAGAGGCTGTAGCCTATGACGACCCACCATACATTTAAAAGACACATAGCGGCAAAACATTGCATAAGCATGCTTAAAATGTTTTTACGACGGACCATGCCTCCATAGAACAATGCCAATCCCGGCGTCATGAGCATGACCAGCGCCGCGGATAAAAGCACAAATACTGTATCTGCCGCATTAACGGGAAGATTATTCATTTCGTTCTCCTTGAATAGTCAAGATAATAAAAAATATACCATCGGTTGTTGTAGGGAAACGGCAGGAATACTTCAATGCATTCCTAAAAAAACCAGGTACGTCAATGCACCCGGAAGAAAATTGAAGCGGAATAGTGTTAACCGATGATGTAGAATCATAATATCAAACAAAGAAAATTTCAATATGTATATTTATGTTTTGTCCCAAACATTTTTTTGCTATAATAAAACAAAATTTTAAGCGGTTAAAAAAGAAGGGGGAGTTGTGATGAAAAGGTATTTTTATTTATTGACTGTGGCAGTGTTTATAGCGGCTGTTTCCGGCTGCAATCCTTATAATAATGAAGGCGAAGGCGCGGCTACCGGAGGCGCGGTTGGCGCGCTGGCCGGCGGCATTATAGGTCATCAAAGTCACGATACCGGCGCCGGTATGCTGATAGGCGGCGCTGTAGGCGCGATCACCGGGGCGGCGATAGGATCACAGATCCAAAAACCTGAGCCTCCGCCTCCAGTGGTTGTGGCTCAACCGGCCCCTGCTGTATCTCAACCGCCGGAAATAACCTATTCCGGGGACACAGTTACTATTAATGTGCCTAACAATAACGGTGGATATACGGCAGTGGTGCTTAGAAGATCCGGAGACGGCTATGTAGGGCCTCAAGGAGAGTATTACGCGCAATTGCCCTCAACGGACCAGCTAAGAGCTATTTATGGACAATAATGACAGACATCCCTGTCTGTTGAGCCATAATCAGTCCTAACAGATGCCCCTGTTTATTTCCAAGAAAATTCAAAGCCGGTTAATGAATTGGTCGCTTGAATTCTTAGAGTGGACCATGAGGATTACGCCTCGATGGGTCATCGGGCTTTTTATGGAAGGGGTGTTCCCTTTAGTCTTTTTAGCTACTAAAGAATTAAATCGGATCTGTGTTAAGAATTTACAGCTGGTTTACGGGGACCTTAAAAATGAAAGGGAAATAAAACAAACAGCCAAACAATACATCAAATCCATTGGCTATGCCATGGCGGACCTTCTCTATTATGTGGACCGGCCGGATGAATTATCGAAGATCGTGCATTTTGAACATGAAGATCATTTGATAAAAGCCCTCCAGTCAGGCAAGGGAGTCATTGCCGTATCCGGCCACCTGGGCAATTTTCCTTTGATGTTCATTGCCTTGGTGCAAAAAGGATATAAGGTCAATGTGGTTATCCGTGCTATGAGAGATGAGAATTTCAGCAAGTTTATGTACCGGTTGTGTGATAAACGGGGCATCCATATGATCGAAACTTCTCCCGGGAAACAATTTTTAAGAGAGAGCCTGGGGGCTTTAAAGCGTAATGAATTGTTGTTTATTCTGCTTGATGAATTCGTTGCGAAAGAAAATGGCGTTAAGGTGAGATTTTTAAACCAAGAGGTCATGAGAGCTACGGGGCCGGTTTTATTCTTTGAGAGGACTTCTTCGCCCGTCGTGCCGATTTTTATTGCCAAAGATGGGCAAAAACATTTTAAGGTTTTTATCCAACAGCCTTTTGAGATCAGCAAAGGGCAAAGCGCCAAGGAAAATACAATAAAGAATATTACCGGATTAACGCGCATTATAGAACATTTTGTCAGCCGGTATCCTTTGCAGTGGGGCGGCTGGTTAAATAAAAGATGGGCATCGGGGATCGATCGATAAATGGTTACCTATATTCAAAATATTTTATTAAGAGGATCATTATTACACATCTTGATAGCCGTGGCTTTTGCCGGGGCGGCTGCCTCTTTAAGTTCATGCACCATTGTCCGTCTGCCGGTATTATTGGGATTAGTCAGCTCAACTAAGGAGTCAAGGCATAGGGGCTTTATTCTTTCCATTGCATTTTCCTGCGGTCTTATTGTCAGTTACACTTTTATCGGGATAGTCTTTGGGGTGATCGCCCACATTGCCTCCAGGCTCATTGAAATGAGCCGCACCCTGTATCTTATTTTGGGTTTTTTAATGATGGCAGGGGGGGTATTTTTTGCCGGATTGATCCCTTCCGCAACGGGGGCGCTTAATAAGCAATGTGAAAAAGCGGTCAAGGGGATCAAAACACCTCCTTCGGCGTTTATTTTCGGCATGCTTTTTGCTTTTTTGGAGATGCCGGCCTGTCCTTGTTGCGGCGCTGTTTTGCTGCTCATTGCCAGTTTGATCACGATCAAGGGGTCTTTGATGTATTCGGGGGTTGTGTTTTTTAGTTTTGCCTTAGGCCAGAGTCTCCCCATTTTAGTGATGGGGTTTTCCACCAGTATATTAAAGCA
>CAYNGE010000152.1:0-3520 GCA_964396865.1 uncultured Planctomycetales bacterium | reverse complement strand
GGCGGATGGGTCGCAAATAAATCCGCAAACCACCCTTCTTTGGCGCCCAATGATTTGTTGAGAGGATCAGCAATGCATAGATGCGATGTTCCCTGATTGATCAAACTTGAGGGCTGAAAATGAGAACTTATCTTATCAAGAGCGCTGGCTAATGCGGTTGGATTCCTTGTTAACTCGGCGCCTGAAGCATCTGCCAAATATTCCCGTTTTCGCGACACGCACATCGCTATGAGTTGTGATAATATGGGGGCAAGTACGACGGCCACAAGCCATATGGCCAATATCACCAAAGCGGCGGCACCGCCATTTTTCCTGTTACCTCGTCCCCAAAAAAGCATCCTACCGGCCCAGCCTGCCAGCAGAGCAACCGAACCGACTAATACGGCGACTATAAGCATCACCCTTGTGTCAAAATTGCGTATGTGGCTCATCTCATGAGAAGCAACGGCCTGAAGCTCTTCCCTGTTTAAAACTTCAAGCAGGCCGCGGGTCGCCACAATTGAGGAGTGCGCGGGGTCACGGCCGGTCGCAAACGCATTGGGGTCAGGGTCATCTGTAACATAAGCCTTCGGTAAAGGAAGCCCCGCGGCAATGCTCATTTCTTCAACAACATCCTGCCACTCTTTCTCCTTGATGTCTTCAGGATTGGGCTCCCGCGCGTGCGTTGAAGAAATAACGAGCTGATCTCCGTACATGTATCCGCTATAGCTTGATACGACCGCAACGATCAAGGCTATTATTGTAAATAGCGGCAATCCCATGCCAACGCCATAAAAATAGTCAAACCCCATTCCTATGGATAACAGGAGAGCGATGAATACCGTTAAAATGACCCATGTGTTAAAATTATTTTTCTTGATCTGTTCGTAAATATTCATAGAAATTATTTATTAAAATTCAGATCAACTTTCGGGACCTCTTTATCGGCGGCATCGGTTATTTCAAACAATTCCGCCGGCTTAAACCCAAAATTATTCGCGATCATATTGGTAGGAAATGTCTGCTGGGCTATGTTAAATTGGGTGGCTATATCATTGTAAAACTGGCGCGAAAAGGAGATTTTATTTTCAGTGTTTGAAAGTTCTTCCTGCAATTGGGTTACGTTCTCATTGGACTTAAGATTAGGGTAATTTTCCACCAGTGCAAACAATTGCCGAAGAGCACCGCTGAGCGCGTTTTCTTGTACCGCCTGCTGAGCTATGCCCTGGCCCTGTGCTGAAATAGCTTTATTGCGGGCTTCGATGACCTGGGTAAACGTGCTCTGCTCAAACTTCATCACTCCTTTGACGGTTTCAACTAAATTCGGTATAAGATCATGCCTGCGTTTGAGCTGGACGTCGATCTGTTTCCAGCCATTGAGAGTTTGATTTTTCAATGAGATCAAATTGTTAAAGGATGCGATGACCCATAACACAACCACAGCTATTATTCCCAATATGATCCACATCATCATAAAGCCCTCCTTTTTAAAAAAAAATAAAGGTGACAGATGCTTTTAAAACAAGAAAGCGCCCGTCACCTTTATTTATTTTCTATTGAGTTTAGATAACAAGCGCAAAATTTCTATATAAAGCCATACTAAAGTCACCATCAGGGCAAAGGCGCCATACCATTCCATATACTTTTCCAGACCTTCGCGGGAACCTGATTCGATAATATCAAAATCCAGCACCAAAGACATGGAAGCGATGCCGACTACAAACAAGCTAAACGCGATGCCCAGCGGTCCGCCGCCATTGATAAATCCCGGCGGTTGAATGCCGAACATAGAGGCGATCCATACCACCACATAAAACACCATCAAGCCGCCCATGGCGATCATAAGGCCTTTGCGCAAACCGGGTGTTGCCTGCAGCCAACCGGCTTTGTAGCCCATGAGCATGGCGAAAGTCACGGCAAAGGTCAGGCCAACGGCCTGCACGACAATGCCCGGATAACGTTTTTCAAAATACGCGGAAAGAATACCCAAAAGCAGGCCTTCGCAGGCTGCGTATAGAGGCGCTGAAACCGGAGACCATTTCGGCTTAAAAGAAGTCGCAACGGCCAAGATCAAACCGCCGATCATGGACACCATAAAGGTAATGCCTAAAAATCCGGCACTGCTCGGATCAGATGTTTTAGACCAGGTCCACATGGCCGTGGCCATCAAGATCACCAGCAAGATAAAGGTCTTATTGACAGTACCTTGCACCGTCATGGCAGGCATGCCCACACCCACCCGGGCCGCGCCAAACGTTCTCTCATTTAATGTAGGATTGCTGCTTTCCATCTTTACTGCCCTCCTTGGTTTAAAAAAAACCTGCGCACCGCATGGCAATGCGCAAGACGATGTTAGTATACACCCCGGCCATACAATCATCAAGCATAATCCCCCAGCCGCCGGGCAGGGCTTCCAATTTGTTAATAGGGTATATTTTGAACATATCAAAGGCCCGGAACAAGAAAAACCCGATGATCATGACCGGCCATATCACCGGCAGGCCCCACAAGGCGATCATCACCCCCACCACTTCATCAATGCACGCAATCGCCGGATCTTTCCGGTTTAATTGCTTTTCAATCAGGCCGGAAGTTACAACTCCCAAAAACAACAAAACCAGTAAAAGAACAGTAAAGACCGCCAGATTATTCCCCAAACAATAGACAATAGCTACCCCGACAACCGTGGCCGCGCTGCCGGGTGCCGCCGGAAAATACCCCACCCCAAAAACCGTGGCTATGGATCTAATTAAAAAGTCTTTCACTTCAATTTTCCATTCTTGATCTATTACGAAAATATTCTATCCCCGAATACACCGTCAAAATGACCGCGGCCCACATAAGCACATTGATCAGGACGAGCCAAATTTTCTGCATATGATAAAACCAAAACGAACAAAGATCGCTTTGCTGTACGACCAGATAGATCAAAATCACCGATACAGCTATGATCTGTGTCACGGTCTTGATCTTACCGGCGCGTTCCGCCGCTAATACCTGTCCCTTGCGGTACATGGCTACAAGCCTGGATGCGGTCACCAGGACCTCACGGACGGCGATCACTATAAACATCCACCAAGGGACCAGCCCGATATGCGCCAAGACCCCTAAGACGGACAAAAGCAATATCTTGTCCGCGATAGGGTCCATGATCTTACCGAAATTACTGACCAGGCCTTTCTGCTGGGCCAAATGACCGTCGTAAAAATCCGTCAGGGAAGCGATCGTAAAAACAATAACCGCCAAAATATCCGCGTTTAAAGAACCTTGTTCCAGAAGAAATACCAGAAGAACGGCCAAAACAATGCGCGACAAAGTTAAAACATTCGGCAGATTCATTTAAACTACCCCCGCTAAATCATATTCATACGCATCCGTGATCTTCACCCGGGCAAAATCACCGGATTTAAGCGGAGAGGCTGAACGCACATGCACCACTCCGTCCACATCAGGAGCATCATATTCGCTGCGGCCGATATAGGTACGGACACCCCGCCGGGGCGTCTCAATTTTCTCTTCTTCTTCAATCAAAACTTTAAGT
>CAYNGE010000151.1:0-3543 GCA_964396865.1 uncultured Planctomycetales bacterium | reverse complement strand
ATGCTAGACGACATTGACAAGCAGACGGTGGATTTCAGTCCCAATTTTGACGGGTCCTTGGAAGAACCGGACATCCTTCCGGGCATGGTGCCTAATCTTTTAGTCAACGGATCATCAGGCATTGCCGTGGGCATGGCGACCAACATGGCGCCTCATAATATGGGGGAGATCGTTGACGGTATTGAGCATCTTTTGGATAACCCCGAGGCAGCCGTCAAGGACCTTATGAAATTTGTCAAAGGTCCGGATTTTCCAACCGCCGGGATCATTTGCGGCAAGGAAGGGATCCTGGATGCCTACAATACCGGCCGCGGGAAAGTGACGATCCGTGCCCGCGCCAGCATCGAGCAGCAAAAAGCCAATAAAGAGGCCATTATCATCACCGAGCTTCCCTATCAAGTCAACAAGGCCAACCTGATCTTGAACATAGCCGATCTGGTGCAGAATAAACAGGTCGACGGCGTTACCGACATCCGTGATGAAAGCGACAAAGACGGTATCCGTGTGGTCATAGAGCTTCGCCGCGACGTTGATGCCAACATCGTGCTCAATTATCTTTTTAAACATACGCAGATGGAGACCACCTTCGGGATCATCAATTTGGCTTTGGTCAATAAATCGCCGAAAGTGTTGAATTTAAAACAGCTGATGTTCCATTATATCGCTCACCGGCGTATCGTCATACGCCGGCGAACGCAATTTGATCTGGACCGTGCCCTTCGACGGGCGCATATTTTAGAAGGACTGAAGATCGCCTTCAAACATTTAGATGAGATCATAAAGACCATACGCGCCTCCTCGACCACGTTGGACGCCAAAGAGGCCTTGATCAAAAAATTCGATCTTTCCGAGGCCCAGGCCCAGGCCATCCTGGAGATGCAATTACAGCGCCTGGCGGCCCTGGAACGCGACAAGATCGAAGAAGAGTATCAGCAGCTTTTAAAAGACATTGATAATTACCGCGGGATCCTGGCTTCCGAAAAGCGGGTGGATGCCATCATCAAAGAGGAGTTAGAGCAAATAAAAAAGAAGTACGCGGATGCGCGCCGCACAGAGATCGCCGGGCGGGCGGAAGATATCGAGATCGAGGACATGATCGCCGATGAGGACATGGCCATCACGATCAGCAATAAAGGGTATGTCAAGCGTCTGTCCGTCGATAGCTACCGTTCGCAGAAACGCGGGGGCAAAGGGGTCACGGCCATGACCACTTCCGAAGAAGATTTTGTCGAGCGCATGTTTGTGGCGGCCTCCAAGGACTTCTTGCTGATCTTTTCCAATTCAGGGACGGTGCGCTGGCTTAAGGTCTATGAGATCCCGGTCGCTTCCCGTACGGCCAGAGGCAAGGCCATTGTGAATTTGTTATCATTTAAACCCGATGAAAAGATTAGCGCCATTGTGGCGGTCAAGGAATTCAGAGAGGATCAGTTTTTAGTTTTTGTAACAAAATTAGGGCTGGTTAAAAAAACCAAGGTTTCTGCTTATAATAATCCGCGCAAAGGCGGTATCGTCGGCATTGGCCTGGAACAAGGGGACGAGCTGATCGGTGTCGCCTTAAGCAACGGCAAAGAAGATGTGCTGCTGGCCACACGGGACGGGAAATCATTGCGTTTCCCCGAGAAGCAGCTGCGCGACATGGGACGCTCCGCCAAGGGCGTTCGGGGCATCAAATTGCAAAAGGGCGATTTTGTCGTTGGAATGCTGGTGTTTGCTCCGGACGTGGATAAGACCGGCGCCAAGCTTTTGTCCGTGTGCGAGCAGGGGTATGCGAAACGCTCCGATTTTGCCGACTACCGCACCCAGTCGCGGGGAGGCAAAGGCATTATCAACGTGAAGATCACCGAGAAGAACGGAGCGGTGGTCGGCGTCATGACGGTTTCCGACGGAGATGAGATCATGGCCGTTACAAAACAGGGCATGGTGGTGCGTTCCTCTCCCTCTGAGATCCGTGAAACCGGCCGCAGCGCGGTGGGAGTGCGTTTGATCGCGTTGGAGGAAAAGGACAAGCTTTCTTCAGTGGCCCATGTGGTCAGCCATGAAGAAGAATGACATGATTATGAGGTCATTATACTTTTCTGAGCAGGCAGTAGAAGGCTGATTTGGCATGGTCCACCCTAGAATAGATGGCGGTGGCAAATCAGCCTGGGCCCTAGCGAAGCCGCATCGCTGGATGCGGCGAGCGTGCCTGCGAAGGAAAGTATAATGGCCTCAAACTACATGGAAATTTACGCTTGACGGACAAGGCCGACGCAATATAATAGCGAATTCCAGTCGATTAAATTTTTGACCCCATCGTCTAGCCTGGTCAGGACACAAGCTTTTCAAGCTTGCAGCACGGGTTCAAATCCCGTTGGGGTCGCTTTCAATAAAGGAGGAAGATCATGTTGACTATTTACGGTTCAGATCTATCAGCCCCTGCCATCAAGGTCCGCTTGACCGCCAGCTTTTTGGGTTTGGATTATAAGTGGCAGGCGGTCAACTTGGGCGAAGGCGAGCAAAAAAAAGAATGGTTCCTGAAGATCAATCCGGTGGGCAAGGTGCCGGCCATCGACGATGACGGCTTTTATTTGTTTGAAAGCAACACGATCTGTAAATATCTAAGCGACAAACACGCCTCCCCCTTATATCCCAAGGATCCCAAAAAACGCGCGCTCGTCGATCAATGGATCGATTATAGTTCTTTTCATATAGGGGCCAATTTAATGCCCGTTGTTTATAATAGGGTTTTTGCCCCGCGCCGCGGCTTGCCGGTCAATGAAAAAGCCATTACCGATGGGCTTGGATTTCTCAAGCAGTATTTTCCCATCCTCGAGCAGCAATTGACCCTGCACAAATGTGTGGTATGGGCAGAGGTATCTTTAGCGGACATCATTTTATTGTCTCTTCTGGAGCCCGCGGAGGTCGCCCAAGTCGATCTAAGCGCGTATCCTAAATTAACCGCCTGGCGCAACGGCCTTAAAAAACAATCTTTCTATACGCGCTGTTATAAAGAGTACGGCGAGATGCTCAAAAAACCAGCCGCAAAATGAAAGTCGCTTTATTACAACTTTGCGCCGGGGAAAATAAAACAGCTAACGTCAAAAAGGCCCTGCGCATGGCCCAACAGGCGCTTGCTAAAGGCGCCGGGCTTGTGCTTTTGCCGGAGGTTTTTAATTTTCGCAGCGACGGGAAGAATAAAGAATTATTCCTGCAGGCCGCAGAAAAAATACCGGGCCCCTCAACGAGCGCTTTTGCGGCGCTTGCCCGAAGGCACAAAGCCGCTTTTGTATTGGGTTCTATTTTAGAAAAAGCTCCCGGCAAGCGCTCCTATAACACGTCGATCTTCATCGATCCCTTAGGCCGGATCACTGCCAAATACCGCAAGATCCATTTATTTGATGCCAATTTCGGGGATAGTATAATTAAGGAAGAAGACCGCTTGCGGGCGGGCCGTCGGCGGAGCACAGCCAAGGCAGGGGAATTTACGGTAGGGCTTTCTATTTGTTACGATTTGCGCTTCCCGGACCTGTATCAGGGTTATGGCCGCAGGGGCATTGAAATATT
>CAYNGE010000150.1:0-3544 GCA_964396865.1 uncultured Planctomycetales bacterium | reverse complement strand
GGGCCGACGACAATGACTGAACGGCCGGAATAATCGACACGTTTACCTAAAAGGTTCATGCGGAAACGCCCTTGTTTGCCTTTGAGCATATCAGACAAAGATTTCAGAGGACGATTGCCCGAACCCAAAACCGGACGGCCATGACGGCCATTATCCAGAAGCGCATCCACCGCTTCCTGCAACATGCGTTTTTCATTACGGATGATAATTTCCGGAGCGTTAAGGTCGATCAATTTCTTTAGACGGTTATTGCGGTTAATGACCCTGCGATATAGATCATTAAGGTCGGAGGTGGCGAAACGCCCGCCTTCCAAGGGGACCAAAGGACGCAGATCCGGAGGTATCACCGGTAAAACATCCAACACCATCCATACCGGATTATTGTTCGAGGCCCTGAAATCTTCGACGATCTTTAAGGTCTTGGCTAATTTCTTAAAATTAGTCCCATTAGGGTTGGCTTCCGAAAGGTCCTTGTGCAATTTTTTGCACAAGGCGGCCATGTCCAGTTCTTTTAGGAGATCACGCACGGCTTCCGCGCCGATCTTGGCTTTAAAAACGCCTCCGTATTTAACCACGGCTTCCTGGTATTCATCTTCGGAAAAAAACTGTTTTTTCTTTAAGGGAGTTGTCCCCGGATCAATGACCACGTATTCTTCATAATAGATCAACTTCTCCAGATCTCGCAAGCTCACCTGCAGGAGCGCGGCCAAACGGGACGGTACCGCTTTATAAAACCAAATATGCGTCACGGGACAAGCCAGATCAATATGCCCCATACGCTCACGGCGCACCGAGGAGCGGGTCACTAAAACGCCGCAACGGTCGCAGGTGATCCCTTTGAACTTGATCCCCTTATACTTTCCGCAATTACATTCCCAGTCGCGCATGGGCCCAAAGATCTTTTCGCAAAAAAGCCCGTCCTTTTCCGGCTTGAGGGTGCGGTAATTTAACGTTTCCGCTTTTTTGACAGGTCCTTGGGACCAGGACATGATGACTTCCGGTGAAGCAATGCGGATCGTGATACGATCTTGTTTGGTAATATCGATTTTGCTCATTTAGTCTCCGTAAGCCTGATTGTTAAATACCCTTGTTCAAATATCTCGGTGTCAGCTCCTGCGCGTATTTCTACGCCGGTATAGCCTCTTCCTTTGGTCCTTCTTGGCCCTGGGCCTTCTCCATGCGTATATCGAGACACAGCCCCTGCAATTCTTTAACAAGAACGTTGAAAGATTCTGGGATCCCGGGGCTTAAAGCCTGTTCTCCCTTAACGATCGCTTCATAGATGCGGCTTCGTCCGGTGACGTCATCGGATTTAACCGTCAGCATTTCCTGCAAAGTATAGGCCGCCCCATAAGCTTCCAGGGCCCAGACTTCCATTTCTCCGAAACGCTGGCCGCCGAAATGCGCTTTACCGCCTAAAGGCTGCTGTGTTACAAGAGAATAAGGCCCAATGGAACGGGCATGGATCTTTTCATCCACCAAGTGGTTTAGCTTCAACATATAGATATAGCCAACCGTGACCTTCTGCTCTAAGGGCAGGCCGGTATACCCGTCACAAACAACGGTTTTACCATCCTCCGGCAAGCCGGCTTCTTTAAGCAAAGCACGGATCTCAGTTTCGGTTGCGCCGTTAAAAACCGGCGTTTCACAATAAAGACCAAGGACTTTCGCGGCCCAGCCCAAATGGGTTTCCAAAAGCTGACCCACATTCATACGCGAAGGAACGCCTAAAGGATTGAGGACCACGTCGACCGAACGGCCGTCCTCTAAAAACGGCATATCTTCTTCCGGCATGATGCGCGAAACTATACCCTTATTACCGTGACGGCCGGCCATTTTATCGCCGACTTGCAATTTACGTTTAGTGGCCACATAAACAACCACGCGCTTAAGCACGCCGGCAGGAAGTTCATCACCCCGGCGGATACGCTCAGTTTCCTGGACCTCTTCTTCAGTTAACTCGGCGATCTTGTCTAAATAAAAAGACATGATCTCCCGGCCTTCCGAACCTTCTTCAATGTCATCCAGGGTTAATTTGCCTACGCGCTTTTTATCGATCCCAAGCGCTTTGGACAATTTCTCATCTTTTTCACGGATGATGATCTCAACTTCCTGTTTATAGTATTCCTTGATCTTATTGATGGACAAAGATTCTTTGGTTTTGTCCTGTTTGGATTTGCGGCCGCGTTCATTACGCTGAAAAACTTCGACGTTGACCACGAACCCTTCGATGCCCGGAGACAATGTCAAGGACGTGTCCCGCACGTCCGCGGCCTTTTCGCCGAATATAGCCCGAAGCAGTCTTTCTTCGGGAGACAATTCTTTTTCGCTTTTGGGGGTCACTTTTCCGACGAGAATGTCCGTGGCTTTGACTTCGGCTCCCACGCGCACAATGCCCTCTTCGGTTAGATCCTTGAGAGCTTCTTCGGCGACATTGGGAATATCCCGGGTGATCTCTTCATTGCCCAAACGGGTCTCTCGGCATTCGCATTCAAAACGCTCGACGTGAATAGAGGTAAATACGTCTTCACGCACAATGCGTTCATTGATCAAAATAGCGTCTTCAAAGTTATACCCGCGCCATGGCATGAAGGCGACCAGGACATTACGCCCCAGTGCCAGACGGCCAAGGTGTGTGCCGATACCATCGGCGATCGTCTGGCCGGCTTCCACCTTTTGGCCCGGTTTGACCAAAGGGCGCTGATGCACGCAGGTATTGGCGTTAGAACGCTGAAAATTCTTTAAGGGGTAGACCGTCTTGCCTATCACAATTTCACGGCCGTCAACTTTAGTCACACTGCCGGCTTCTTTAGCTAAAAGGACCACACCGGAGTCCCGCGCCACTTTCTCTTCCATGCCTGTGCTGACTAAGGCCACTTCAGGGACCATCAAAGGCACGGACTGCCGCTGCATGTTGGAACCCATCAAAGCACGGTTGGCATCATCATGTTCCAAAAACGGGATCAGGGCCGCCGCTACGGAAACCAACTGCTTGGGCGAAACGTCCATGTATTCGATCTTTTCCGGTTTGATCCTGGGGAAATCCCCTTTATAACGGCAGGACACCAGACTTTCCGTAAATTTACCGTCCTGGTCCACAGGTGAATTGGCTTGGGCGATATATTTATCCTGGTCCACATCCGCCGTCAAAAATTCAATCTTGCGGGTAACTTTTCCATCGACAACTTTACGGTAAGGCGTTTCGATAAAACCCAATTCATTAACACGGGCACAAGTCGTCAGAGAAGCGATCAAACCGATGTTCGGGCCCTCAGGCGTTTCTATAGGACAGACACGGCCGTAATGGGTCGGATGCACGTCGCGCACTTCAAAACCGGCCCGCTCGCGGCTTAACCCTCCGGGGCCCAAAGCGGACATACGGCGCTTGTGGGTCATTTCGGAGAGCGGATTGACCTGGTCCATGAATTGCGACAATTGACTGCGGGCAAAGAAATCCTGGATCTGATTGGAAAAAAGGCGCGAATTGATCAAATGATGGACTGTTAAATTCTCAAAAGAGCTCATGACCACCAACCGCTCTTTG
>CAYNGE010000149.1:0-3564 GCA_964396865.1 uncultured Planctomycetales bacterium | reverse complement strand
AAACCAGACAGCCGTCTTACCAGATGGCAGTCGCTAAATATGCTATCAAGATAGACTCCAATTCTCCGTTGGTTGTTGAGAAGCAAAGCGATGTTACCATCAAGATCAACGTCGGCAAACACACCTTGAAGTTTTATGGTACTTCAGATGATCCGGCAGAAAGCGATAAAGTTGCTTGGGGCGAGCCGCATATGAAGGACATTGTTATAGCCAAAGATCAGGTGCTTAAATTAAAGTACACCGGCCCATACCGTATGTTCGGTTCAGGCAGTGTTGAGGAAATTAAATAGGGCTTCAAAGATCCTATTGATTTGAGATTATTATTTATGGATTCAACCAAAGTCTTTCTTAATGATTCAGAGATGCCTAAGCAATGGTATAATTTGGCCGCTGATCTGCCAACACCCATGCTGCCTCCTTTAACGCCCGACGGGAAGCCTTTGGGTCCACAAATGCTGGAGGCGGTGTTCCCTAGAAATCTTATTGAACAAGAAATGAGCCCCAAACGCTGGATCGATATTCCTCCGGAGGTGATAGGAATTCTTCACCGTTGGCGTCCATCGCCTTTACGCCGGGCCATTCATCTTGAACGGTATCTTAAGACGCCGGCGAAGATTTATTATAAAGATGAAAGCGTATCGCCTTCCGGCAGCCATAAAACAAATACGTCGGTTGCGCAGGCTTGGTATAACAAACAGGCCGGTATTAAGAAATTAACGACTGAAACCGGCGCCGGCCAATGGGGGACGGCGTTGGCTTTTGCATGCCACCTTCTTGGCTTAGAGTGCAAGATCTATATGGTACGCATCAGCTTTGACCAGAAGCCCATGCGTAAAGTCATGATGCAGGTCTGGGGCGGAAAATGCATAGCAAGTCCTTCTAACCAGACGAAAGTTGGCCGCGAAATTCTGGCACGGATGCCGGAGACCCCCGGCAGTTTAGGGATCGCTATCAGTGAAGCGGTTGAAGAAGCTGTTTCGGATAGATCCGGAAAAACCCGTTATGCTTTGGGCAGCGTCCTTAATCATGTTCTTTTGCATCAGACCATCATTGGGCTGGAAGCCAAAAAGCAGCTTAAAAAGATCGGCATTAAAGGGCCGGATATAGTCATTGGTTGTGCCGGCGGCGGAAGTAATTTTGCCGGGTTGGCATTTCCTTTTGTTCATGACAAGATCCAAGGGGATAAAATTGATATTATTCCGGTTGAATCCAAGGCTTGCCCCAAAATGACCAGAGGACAATTCGCTTACGATTACGGTGATGTGGCGGGCATGACACCGCTTCTTCCGATGTATACGCTCGGCCATCAGTTTATACCACCCGCGATCCATGCCGGAGGCCTGCGTTATCACGGCATGGCGCCTTTGGTGAGCCAGGCCATTGTTGAAGGCCTCATACGGCCGCATGCCGTAGATCAGCCGCATAGTTATGAAGCAGCGATTTTGTGGGCCCGCACAGAAGGTTTTATCATTGCGCCCGAAACGAGTAACGCGCTTGCTTGTGTTATCCAAGAGGCAAAGAAAGCCAGAAAAGAGGCGAAAGAGAAAGTCATTTTGTTTAATTTGAGCGGACACGGCCTTTTGGATTTGGCTGGTTATGAAAAATATCTTGACGGTAAACTAGAAAGTTCCCAAGTGTCGGAGGACAGCATTCATAAATCGATAGACCGCATTAAGGAGTTTCCTAAAGCTTCTAAACGTAAGTCCAAAAAGTGGTAAGAAAATATTGTCCCCGGAGCTTTGCCCCCCTTTTTTCATAGTTTGCATTTTTCCGTATATAATAGTATTATTTAGGTTACGAATTTAAAGGGCTTCTAGAAAATCCAGCTGAATCCGACATTTCTTTTGTAGTACTAAAGAAAAAGGATCAATTTGATCTCACAAAAATCATTTCATCTGGTTGCCGGGTTATCTAAAAAGGCCATGGTATTGACAAGCGGCATGATCATTATAGTTGCTGTTTTGTCTCTCATCGGCTGGAAAACGGGAAACCTTTTTCTTACGGCATGGATAAAAAACTGCATCCCCATGGCCCCCAGCACATCAGTAATTTTCTTCATGTTTGGTGTTTTGTTTTTTGTTACTGCGCTCCGCCCTCAATGGAAATTTATCCGCTTCTTGATGATCTTTGCGTCGCTTTCCACGATCGTATATTGCGTTTATGTAATTTTTTTTAACGAGTCTTTAGTGAGGACGCTCCATCCGGCCTTATTAAAGGAAGGGACAGGGTATTCTTTAATTAATATCGGAAAAATGTCCCCGTTTACGGCCATTGGATTTATAGCCGCGGGAGGCGTGCTTTTTCTTAATTCGGTTCCCTTCAACAAATTGTTTTTAAGGATCATATCGGATACTCTTGCCACTTTGGTGTTTCTTCTGGGGAATGCCGGCGTAATTGGCTATTTGTATGGCACGCCGCTTATCTATGGCACCGGGGTCACGCCCGTAGCCCTGCCGACAGCATTTTTATTTATATTGCTTGCTGTCACCCTGATCATGTATAGCGGCGAAAGATCTTCTTTTTTTTACTGGATCTTCGGGGAAGGCATGCTCTATAAGCTGGTCCGTATTTTTCTGCCGCTTATTGCCTTGTTTTTTGTAATTGACGGGTGGTTAGATCTATCCCAACCGGGATTATCCCAGATAAATCCGGCTATTTATCATACTATCGAAGTGATCATCGTGTTGTCAGTTATTACATTTCTGTTTATTATCATCGCTAATTGGACCGTCGGGAACATTGATGCGGCGCAGAAAGTGCTGCGGAAAAATGAGGAAAAATTCCGTAGTCTTTTTAGCAATGCCCAGGTGGGAATGTTCCGGACGCGATTGGACGGTTCTGAGTTTTTGGATTTGAATGATAAGTATCTTTCCATACTCGGCAGGACGCGTCAGGAAGTTATGGGAAAATCATCCTTGATCTACTGGGCCGATCCTAAGGAGAGGGAGAAGATAGTCGAGATCCTCAAGGCCAATGGTCATGTGGATGACTTTGAGTGCAAAATGCTCAACAAGTCGGGTGCGGTAATAGACTGTCTAATTTCGGTTAAGCTGGATCGAAAGATGGGAATTCTGGAGGGGTCGATCATAGACATCACCGCTCGCAAGAAGGCGGAAGAAGAATACAAGACGATCCTTCAAACGGCCATGGATGGTTTTTATCTGGTCGATACGGAAGGTCGTATTATGGATGTCAATGATGCTTATTGTTCGATGATAGGCTATAGCCGCGAGGAACTGCTTAAGATGGGCATTAAAGATGTGGACGTGATGGAAACAGAGGAAGTCACTAGAAACCGAATTAAGCAGATCATGAAGATCGGTTCGGCCCGTTTCGAGACTAAGCATAGGCATAAAGACGGCAGAATTATTGATATTGAAGCCAGCGTTCATTATCTAAAGACTGATAAAGAAAGACTTTTTGTTTTTATGCGAGAAATCACCGATCGCAAACGGGCAGAAGCTTCCCTGAAGTTAAGCAAAGAGAGCCTTGCCAGCGCCCAAGCCATTGCCCATATCGGCAATTGGAGGTGGGACATTAAGGAAGATAAAGTCGAATGTTCAG
>CAYNGE010000148.1:0-3577 GCA_964396865.1 uncultured Planctomycetales bacterium | reverse complement strand
AGAAATATATGTTATATTTTAATAAGAACCAAGAAGTGTGCTCTTTAAAAGATCGATAAAGGCAAACTACTTGAAAAAGTAGGACGCAAAGCCGTGAGCCTAACCTCATCTTTGGATGAGAAAGGTTGTCTGGTTGCCGGAACCAACGCATCACCTTGGTTTCGTGAACAAGCATTTCGTCCTCTTTTTCAAGATGTTTCAATTCTAAATAAAGGGGGGGACGAAATGCTCAAAATTTTAATTCTGCTGGCTGTTACAGGCCTCGTCTTCATACAAACCCAACCTGCTTATTGTGGGGGCCTCAGAAGCATATCAGTTCAGATCTCTGCCACCATACCGGAACATGTCATGGTCAATAATAATCTTGGCGCTGCTCCATTTTCAAACAACCCTGATCAATTAGTTCAAACAGAAACTGTGATCAGAAATAATCAAAGCATCAGCCTTACTTCTATCGTTGTACCATAATTACTCCTGCACGCCCTCCTGTTGTTTGATCTGTACGGGAATATTAAACATATAATTTGTCCCTTCCGCGACATCTATGTTATTTTTCAATTTCACAAGCGGCACCATATTAAGCGCGATGGTGTTAATATCAATAAAGATGGTATGTTGCCCCGGCTCGACTTTTCTAAAATAAAATGCCCCGTGAGAATCGCTTCTTTGGACGATTTTGCCATCCAGGACCACCTTTACCTTACCGATGAATTGATCGCCCTCGCTGGGGACGCTGGTGCCATTTTTAGATACAAAAACTAAACCATAAATTCCCGTCTGGCTGGTCAAACCGAAATCCGCACGGCTTGTGCGGCCTTGAAAAACCCGAACATTCAAAGATTGCGGGGTTGAAAAGATCAGCCCGCCCGGGATAGTGTCCAGTACCGGCACTACATCCACTCCCTTAGCGCGTATTTGTACGCGATAACGTCCATATTTATCCGTTATAGCTTCTTTATCGCCGACCTTCACTTTGACACCCGCAATACCCTCATCCCCCGGGACAAACTTGCCGTCCCCATTTCTGTCTTTAAATATGATCCCGGATACCGTGCCCAGCGGGTCCCAATAAGTTGCCCCTCCAAAAGTAATGCGCATGCCCAAATGGACTTCAAAATCATCATAAGGCTGACTACCTATATGAGACATGACTTTACTCGCGTTACCGTCAATAAAAATATTAACGTCCGGTGTGGGGTTATAGTTAAAGCCCGAAGAAATGATCACGCTCTCTTCTCCGGAAAGAAAACTATTTGCTTTTACTCCCAGCTCATCGTGGTAACTTATTTGAGAATTGAAAGAAATTTTTGGAGATAATTGCCTCTGATATTGAAGGCCTGTGTCTATTATTTCGGGGTTGGAATTCCCGCCGGAGCCAGGTTGATCCAGCCAGTCATATTCATAATTAACGAAAGAGGATATATGGTTCGTCAAAGGCAGCTGAATACCGGCAACCACGTCCTTGCGGTCATAGTCGGAAATATCCGAGCCCGAAGAACGACTATTTTGATAACCTGCGCCCCCAAAAACAGTTCCTTTCAAGGAATTCCAGATACCAAAACTCTGAGACAAGCGTTCATTGATCCCAAGACTGCTCGTGGGTGAAAACTCTCCCGGAGTGTCCATAAAATTAAAATTCGTATCACTCCATAAACCCTTAGTGAAATTCGTCCGGAGCTGCCCGTTGGCATCATAATTATAAGCACCGGGATCGTTAGGGTTGGAATCAAGACGGTCCCGATACGTCTCAACAAACGTGCTTTCCGTAAATCTTTCAAAATCCGCATCGGTTGTCCATGCCACTCCGGTCTCTCCTTGATAGGCGGGCAAGGTTGAAACAGTAGCATAATTTTTATCAATATTCCTAAAATTAAGACCGGTCTTAAAAGCTCCCTTCCTCCACTGCAAGGAAGCCAGCGAAGCATCATGGCTGCTGTCAGAGCCTTCTTCCGCGTTAAGGGTCAGATAATCATTAAATCTGTGCTGTCCTTCAACGGAATAAACATGGTCAGCTAAATACGATTGGCGATCTGAACCATGGCCCGTTGCAAAATTAAAAGAATAACGATCAGTATCACTTTTAGGGAAAAGGGTGAGTTTAACGGCATCAATATAAGAATTATTAAATTGGGCCTGCTGGCCCGTATTAATAAAACCCAGGGGCGTTTGTGCTTGGCCATGACTGACAGATAAGCCTAAAACATCTCCCATCAGATTGACATCCGCAAAAACCCCTCTTAAACGTGTTTGCGGCATTGTCAACGGTGATAAATATCTTAAAGCATCAAAACCGCGCAAGTTAAAATTACTCGTGCCTTCAAGAGGTATCTGACTTAATCCTATCGTATAAGTGTCGAACTCAGAAAATGAATTATAATTAGTATAACTTCCGGAAGAATCAAAAAAACCATACGGAGTTTCACCGTTTACGCCCAGGGTTTGGTTTAATTCATAGCTTTGACGTTTAAGATCCGGGATATTTCTCCCGGAATAATAGGTGTCCCAGTCATTGGTATAGGTAAATCTAAACGGCTGGGAGTGTTGGACGCCATTGGTCTCTTGAAGCATGCCGGAGCCGGCATATTTTGGAAAAACAACTTCTACGTAAACAGTATTCAGTCCAAAACCATCCCAAATATGAAGGAAGGTCGGACCAATTCCTGACGCATCGATCTCCAGGTGGTCCGTATCAATTATTTTTACCCCGATATGGCCCTCATCCACCACTAAAAATCTTTGTATATTTTTGTCTTCAATGATAACGGACGAATTTAATTCAATTTGCAGCTTCGGCTTCATTTGACCGTTGTTAGTTATCTGGGAAAGCAAAATAACAGACACCGGTCCTTTTGTTTTCTGCGCCGGAACGTAAACGGCAGGTTGGGAAACAACAGCTACCGGCTGAGCAACGGCTTGCCCGAGAGGAGTCACAGAGACCTGGGCAACTGCGGATATTCCCTTCGGGGATGCCGCCGGCAAAACCCGTCGCTGTTCTTGAGGAGGAATGATCTCGGCAATTTCCTTTTTGAGCTCTACTAAAGCTTGTATATCTTTCTGAAGAAGAACCGATTTTTCAAGTACTTGAATCTGTGGATTTTCAATGGGAACGCTTGTCCCCTGCCTTTGGTATAAAATTTCCAGATACGGGTCAACTTCTTTAGAATCCGGGTTAAAAATCTTGGCGATCTTAAAATAACGGATCGCCTTTTTATCGTCATGTTTCCGGGACGCCTTGATAGCTTCATTGAAATAATATCCATATGCTTCCATCTCTTTGGAAGGTTGGGAAGGTTGCAGCTCTAAGATCACCCCTCTCTCGTCTAAAATACTTATGTATCTATTAAGTTCGGCGTCGGAAGGATCATAGATCTGGGCGATTTTAAAGCAACGAAGGGCCTTTTGGTCGTCGTGTGCCTTAAAATCTTTGACGCCTTCATCAAAATAATACCGATATCCTATGGATTGGTCAGCCGATGCGGGAGAGACAAAAACGGCCGCGCAAACTAAACCAAGGACCCATATTACGGATTTTTTGACCATACAAAAGTAACCGGACCAGGAAATAACTCGTAATCGG
>CAYNGE010000147.1:0-3605 GCA_964396865.1 uncultured Planctomycetales bacterium | reverse complement strand
GATCTCCTAAAAACCTTGTTCTACGTTCAGCGGCCAGCAGTTGAATAGGAGTTTTATGCTTACGAGCCAACACAGCCAGTATCAAGGCTCCTGTATCACACAAAGCGCCTGTATCATCTGCGTACTGACAGGCGATCATCACTTTTTTGACCAATCCTTTAAAAAATAAAAATCCCGCCATATTGTCGCTGATGACCGTCGGTGTTATTCCTTTTTTTAAAAGAAACCGCGCTGTTTTACGCCCTGCCTCTAAAGACGGCCTTCCTTCGCAAACAAAAGCATAGCCGCCTTTAGAAAATTTCACTTTTCTTAAAGCCTCTTGGCTTGCGATCCCTTGGAATAAATAAATGGATTTAGATTTATAGTCCCGCATGGATCGCAATCTCTTTCGTTATCAATTGATGGGGCACCACATCAAATCCCGGATAAAAACCTTTGACCCCGGGACCGAATATTTTTTTGCCGCCAAAGATCAACAATTCATCGGCATCGCGTAACTCAATTGGCATATCACGACCGCTGGCAACGCCCTTAGAAGGCTGGGTCAAAACGATCAAAGGAATACCAAATTCACGGGCCAAAACAGCTATTTGATATGAGCCGATCTTATTGGCAATGTCCCCGTTGGCTGCCGACCGGTCAGAACCAATGATGACTTTGTTGACTAATCGATCCGCCATTAAAGACGCCGCGGCATTATCCGCAACTAAAGTGACCGGCACTTTGGCCTGCTGTAATTCCCATACCGTTAATTTGGCTCCCTGCATATAGGGCCTGGTTTCAGTGGCAAAAAACTTCACATGCTTACCTTGTGAAACCGCCAGGCTTGCGGCCATGGCCAATTCTCCGCTGACATTACAATGTGTTAAAATACAATCACCTTCCTGAATGACCTCAGCAATCTCTTTGACCCTTTGCAGACGGCGGCCCCTGATACCCGCTAAAAAGCCCTCTACCGTTTTAGTCACGGCTGTGCGTACATCTGCCCCGTTGCTAGAAGCCTTTTGCGCCGCTCCTAAAATAATCCCCGTGACCTCGGCAAAAGGAAAGGTCGGGCGGGAATTATTAAGCTGTTGGGCGACATTTTTCAGGTGTTTGATCAAATCACCCTTAGGATCTAACTCCAACAAAAAAGTATTGAGCACCACTAAAAATTGGCCGAAGGCGCGGGTCTTCATATTACGGATCACAGCCACCGCGCCTTTAACATTCGAAACCGGAATATACTTGAGTTTCGCCGGGACTAAAGTCTCATCGAGAACATACAGTACGTTCTTCTTAATATAAGCCGGCCAAAATAAAGGCGATTCGAAGGTCATAAGGTCTCTTTTATTTTCCTTCACGCAATTTGATCAAATTAAGGGCAATAGTGATCATGGAACTTTCGGCCATATAATAGGCCGGATTCATAAACCCCATCTCTCCGGTCATGATATTATCGCTGACGGCCAAGATAGATACCGCCGGAATTTTATACAATTGGGCCAGAGTTAAAAATACGCCGGACACCATGTCCACCGCCACGGCCCCCTTGTCCATTGCGGAGTTGACATGCTCTTTGGTTTCGCGCAAGATCGCGTCAGTGCTCCAAACTTTACCGGTATGTACGGTCATGCCGGCGGATTTTGCAACACCCACTAATTGTTCGGTCAAAACTTTATCCGGCTCGGTAACGAAATCGGGACCCACATAATAAGGCGTCACCCCGTCCCCGCGCACAGCGCCGGTAGCTACGATCAGATCGCCGATATTGATATTTTTAGTCAAGGCGCCGCAGCTGCCGATGCGGATCAAACATTTGACCTGCGCGTTACACAGGATTTCCGTGGTAATGCCGGTGTCCGCGGCAAAACGGCCTCCGTTGATGGATGTCACACCGATGCCCTGATAGGTCCCGGTATACATGGTGTATTCCATAAAGGCAAAATTTTTCACAGGATTTTCAATTTTCTTGATCAAGCTATCCAAGCGTTCCTTGGGGCCCGGCACAATGGCATATTTGCCGACGTCTTGGGGGCGCAGCTGCACCATGTTCATCAGATCACGGCCGGTTAAATGGACATCCCTGGTCATTCTTTCGGTAGTCGAAGCAGGCATAATTCAAACCCTTTCTTTAGGTTGATTCTCTTCTTTTAACAACTCTTTATCAATCTTCCCGGTCCGATTTTTAGGCAAAGCCGTACGAATTTCAATGGTGTGCGGTACTTTGAAATTCGCCAAATGCTCGCGGACAAAATATTTGATCTCCAAAGGACCGGCATTAACGCCTTCCTTTAATACCACAAAAGCTTTGACGGATTCCCCGCGCATATCATCGGCGATGCCGATGACCGCCGCCTCCAGCACCCCTTCATGCTTGCACAAAGCGGCTTCCACCTCCGGGGCAAAAACAATTTGTCCTGCCACTTTGATCATCTCTTTCTTGCGTCCCACAATATATAAAAATCCCTCACCATCAAAACGGCCCAGGTCCCCGGTATGAAACCATCCGTTTCGTTTAGCCTGCTTTGTTGCCTGAGGGTCTTTGTAATATTCCTGCATGACCACCCAGCCGCGGATAACAATCTCCCCCACTTCTCCTATAGGCCGGGGCTGATCATTTTCATCAACAATTTGAATTTCGCAATTAGGCGCGGGCTTGCCTACACTTTCGATCTTAGGGTCATCTAAAGGAGTGACTGTATTAGGAGGACAGGTCTCGGTCATGCCCCAGCCGTTGAGCAATTTGGCATTGGGACAATATTTATGAAAACGCTCTAAAATGTCCGGTGAATTAGGAGCGCCGAAAACCACGACCCAGCGTAAGCTGGATAGATCGAACTGATCAATGTGTTTGAGAGTTAACAACGCTGTATACATCGGCGGAACAATATGGAAGCACGTAACCTTATACTGCTGTACATACTTTAAGAATTCCAGGGGATGAAAACGGTCCATCAAAACCAAGGTGATGCCAAAAATGATACAATTTTGAATATAAATAAATCCGCCGATATGGCTTAAAGGGATCGCGCATAGCTTTACATCACGTTCGCTTAGATCCACAAAATATTTCATGGCGTCAGGAGAGCCTTGTAAATGTTTATAATTAAGCAAGATGCCCTTAGGTTGGCCGGTTGTCCCGGAAGTATACATAATTAAAGCCGGATCAGCGTCGGATATAGTCTCAGGCTTGAGATCACCCGACTGAAATAACCCCTCAAAATCAGGGCCCAAAGGAATGACGTTTTTCAAAGAAGGGATATGGTCCTGTATCGCCTTCCAATCTATCTCCGGCTTCTCTAAAGTAATGATAAACTCTGCCTGCGCATGGGACAAACAGGCGATCAGTTCGTCTGTTTTAAGCATATAATCCAAAGGCACAACCACCGCTCCTAAAAGAAAAGAAGATAAATAGCTATATATATATTCCGGACAATTGGGTAAATACAGGGCGATTTTTCTGCCCTTGCCTGCGCCTAAGGATCGCAAACCACGGGCCAAAGCCAGCGCTTTAGTTTTCAAATCCGCAAAACTCACTATTTTATCTTTAAATATAATAGCAGGCTTAGAAGTAAAATGCTGTGCAGAATCAGTTAAAATTTGATGAACATTCATAAAACCTC
>CAYNGE010000146.1:0-3608 GCA_964396865.1 uncultured Planctomycetales bacterium | reverse complement strand
GAAAATTAAAATTAGGGACGCTTCAACCGGGCCAATTCCGGGAAATCGGCCCTGCCGAACAAGAAAAAATAGGGAGACGTCCCTATTTTCCAGGAGTATAATAAATACAATATGAATTCGAAAAAAACGATCTTGTTTATTGACGATAATCCGGTAGACAGAACATTGATCGGCCGGCTTTTGCAAAAAGCCGATTTTGAGGTCCTTTTAGCTGAGGATAGTGAGACAGGCTTGCGTCTGGCCCAGGAACGGGAGCCGGACTTGATCATTTTAGACATCCTGTTGCCGCATATTTCAGGGATCGAACTATGCAAGAACTTTAAGAAAAACGCGATCACGCAGCATATACCCGTTATTTTTTATACGTCCATTGATACGCCCAAACACCTGATCGATTATACTTCTTACGGGGCCCGGGATTATGTTCAGAAAACCATGCCCCCGGAAGAACTCATCGCCTCGATCAAATCTATCTTGAAAGTTTAAGATTCCCGCTTTCGCGGGAATGACAAGCTTCTAAGTTTAGGCTGAAGGAAACCCCATTTCCCTTGACAATGGGAGTGGTCTGATTTATAGTTTTTCAGTCGATATTCTAGAGAAAAAAGCAGTACATGAAAGAGGCAATATTATATCTTCAAGATGGTACGAGCTTCCGCGGCCGTACTTTAAAAGAGACCGGGGAAACCTCAGGCGAAGCTGTCTTTAACACCGCCATGACCGGCTATCAAGAAATCCTCACGGACCCCTCCTATGCCGGCCAGATCGTAGTCATGACATATCCATTGATCGGCAATTACGGCGTCAATGACAGTGACGTTGAATCCGACCATATCCATGTTAAGGGCTTTGTCGTCAAAGAATTCTGCCGCCGCCATTCCAATTGGCGCGCTAAACAAAGCCTGACGGATTATTTAAATGACAATAAGATCATCGCTTTGGAAGGCGTTGATACCCGGGCGTTGACCCGTCACCTGCGTTTGTCAGGGGCCATGAAAGCGATCATCTCAACCGAAGACCTTGACCCCAAAAGCCTTCAGAGGAAATTAGACGGGATGCCTTCCATGGAAGGGATGGACCTTGTCAAGGATGTCAGTACTTCTAAAAAATATGTCTGGAAATCCAAGGGCCCCAGGCGCTATAAGATCGCGGCCATTGATTGCGGGATCAAATTTAATATTTTGCGCATTTTAGCCGAGCTGGGATGCGAGGTGCATGTTTTTCCGGCCAAGGCCCAAGTCCGCGATATCATGAGCATTAAACCCGACGGGATCTTTCTTTCCAACGGGCCGGGAGACCCTGCCGCGGTGACCTATGTGATCGCCACCGTCAAAGAGCTTTTGGGGAAGCTGCCGATCTTCGGCATTTGCTTAGGCAACCAGATCCTGGGGCTGGCTTTGGGGGGAAAGACTTATAAATTGAAATTCGGCCATCACGGGGCCAATCATCCGGTTAAAAATATTGAGGGCGATCGTATCGCTGTCACGAGCCAAAATCACGGGTTCTGTGTGGATGTCAAAAGCCTCAACTTAGACGATATCGAGGTCATTCATGTGAACTTAAATGACCGCAGTGTCGAAGGGATGCGGCACAAAGCGTTCCCCGCTTTTTCGATACAGTATCATCCGGAAGCATCCCCCGGCCCCCATGACGCGAAATATTTATTCAACCAGTTTATTGAAATGATCGATACCTATAAAAATGCCTAAACGCACGGACATCAAAAAGATCATGATCATCGGCGCCGGCCCTATTGTCATCAGTCAGGCCTGCGAATTTGATTATTCCGGTTCCCAGGCTTGCAAGGCGCTTAAGGAAGAAGGATATACGGTGGTGCTGGTTAATTCCAATCCCGCCACCATCATGACGGACCCGGGCATTGCGGATGCAACTTATGTTGAGCCTTTGACCGTGGAATTTTTGGAATATATCATCAAAAAAGAGAGACCCGACGCTATTTTGCCTACTTTAGGCGGCCAAACCGGTCTTAATTTGGCCATGCAGCTGCACGAGCGGGGTGTTTTAGCCAAATACGGCGTATTGATGTTAGGGGCCAAATATGAGGTGATCAAAAAAGCCGAAGACCGCAGTGAATTTAAGGCCGCGGCCATTAAAGTCGGTCTGGATGTGCCTAAAAGCGTATTTGCCCATAATTTAGAAGAAGCCAAACATGGGGCCGCGGACATAGGATTTCCCTGCATTATCCGTCCATCTTTTACCTTGGGCGGCACCGGCGGCGGGATCGCACGTGATGAGGAAGAATTCGAACGTGTCGCGGCCATGGGGATCGAAAGTTCCATGATCCATGAGATCCTCATCGAAGAATCCATTGAGGGCTGGAAGGAATTTGAGCTGGAGGTCATGCGGGACCATCGCGACAATGTGGTCATCGTCTGTTCCATTGAAAATTTAGACCCCATGGGGGTGCACACGGGCGACAGCATTACCGTGGCCCCGGCGCAAACATTGACCGATGTGGAATACCAGCATATGCGCGACTGCGCCATACGTTTGATCCGCGAAGTCGGGGTTGAAACAGGGGGGTCTAATATCCAGTTTGCCATCAATCCTCAAAACGGGCGGATGGTCACCATTGAAATGAATCCTCGGGTCTCGCGTTCCTCGGCGCTGGCCTCCAAGGCCACGGGATTTCCCATTGCCAAATTCGCGGCGAAATTAGCGGTAGGGTATTCGTTGGATGAAATCCAAAATGATATCACCAAAGAAACCCCGGCCTGTTTTGAACCGACGATCGATTATGTGGTCGTCAAGATCCCGCGTTTTACTTTTGAGAAATTTCCTGAAGCCAAGGATATTTTAGGGATCCAGATGAAAAGCGTGGGCGAAACCATGGCCATCGGCCGCAATTTTAAAGAGGCCTTGCAAAAAGGTTTACGGGGCCTTGAGATCGACCATGCGGGCCTGGATAATAAGCAGGACTACCGTTATATTGAGGATGATAAAATACGCCTGCGTCTTAAGGAGCCCAATGCTTCGCGCATTTTCTATCTGAAATACGCTTTGCAAAAAGGGATGACGATAGACGAGGTAGCCAAATTGTCCCAGATCGACGTTTGGTTCATCGATCAGATCGCCCAAATTTTAGAGTTGGAGGACCATCTGAAATCCATAGCGGCTGCCAGCGGGACTTTAGGCCCCGAACTTTTGCGCCAAGCCAAAGAATATGGTTTTTCGGACGCGCAATTAGCGGAGATCCTCAATAAAAGCGAAAAAGATGTGCGGGCCACGCGCAAAGAGCTGGGCATTGCGGCGACATTCAAATTGGTGGATACCTGCGCCGCGGAATTTGAAGCCTATACCCCGTATTATTATTCAACTTATGAAACCGAAGACGAAGCTTTGATCAACGATCAAAAGCGCAAGTCCAAGAAAAAAAAGATCATGATCTTAGGCGGCGGCCCTAACCGCATCGGCCAGGGGATCGAATTTGATTATTGTTGCTGCCATGCGGCTTTTGCTCTTCATGAAATGGGTTTTGAAACCATCATGGTCAATTCCAATCCGGAAACGGTTTCGACCGATTACGACACCTCCGATAGGCTGTATTTTGAACCTTTGACTTTTGAAGATGTGATGAATGTGTTTGAAGT
>CAYNGE010000145.1:0-3638 GCA_964396865.1 uncultured Planctomycetales bacterium | reverse complement strand
GCACAGGTCGACCCTTTGCCTTTGGTGCCCGCCACATGGACGATCCTTAGGTCCTTGGGGCAGCCGGATAGGTCCAAAAATTTATGGATGCGGCCCAAATTAAAATCTTCAGAGCGCAGTTTATGGAGTTGGAATTCAAAATTGACAAAGGAATTAAGATATCGGTGAGGATCAAAGGCCATGGTCTTACGCCAACCGCTATCGTTGGCCGTTATTAATGTTTAAAGTGCCTGATGCCGGTCGTAACCATGGCGATTTTCTTCTTATCAGCTTCTTTGATCACGGCTGCATCCATGATGGAACCGCCGCTTTGCACAATGGCTTTAATGCCGGCACGAGCGGCAATAGTGACGGTGTCGGGCTTCGGCAGGAACGCATCTGACGCTAAAATACTGCCGCGGGCCGCGGGTCCCGCCCGACGGATGGCATGAATTGCGGAGTCCACACGGCTGGTCTGGCCGCAGCCGATACCGACCGTCCGCGTACCTTTGACCAGGACAATGGCATTGCTTTTGACATTCTTGACTATCTTCCATCCAAACTGCATGGCGGCCAGCTGTGCCTTGGTGGGCTTGACCTTGGTCACAATTTTCAGCTCTTCCGGTTTAAGAACACGATTATCTTTGTCCTGAAGCAGGAGCCCGCCGGATACCTTTTTGAAATCAAAACGCTCGTCCTTAAGATTGTAAATATCCAGCACAATTAACCGCAAATTCTTTTTGGCTGATAAAATACTCTGCGCTTGCGGGGTAAATTCGGGAGCGATGATGCATTCCATGAAACCGCTTTTAATAATGGCTTCGGCCGTTTTAGTGTCCGCCGGACGGTTTAAACCGATAATACCGCCAAAAGCCGAAAGCGGATCGCAGCCAAAGGCTTTGATGTACGCACGATCGATGCTTTTGTCGCAAGCGATCCCGCAAGGGTTGTTGTGCTTGACAATGACCGCCGTCGGAGCATCAAATCCGCGGATGATCTCAAGTGCCGCGTTTAGATCAAGGATATTATTGAAAGACAGTTCCTTGCCCTGCAATTGTTTGATGCCCGTCAAACCCTGATGCCCGCCGCTCTCCGCGTAAAAAGCCGCCGCCTGATGCGGATTCTCACCGTAACGCAAATCTTGTAATTTACTAAAACTTAAAGCCAGGTCTTTGGGGAAAGAAGAGAAAGAATTATCGCCCTTGAAACGGTTATTTAAAAAATCATAGATGGCCCCGTCATAACGGCAGGTACGCTCAAAGGCTTCCATGCTCAAATTCGTCAAGACCTTGTCCGACAAAATGCCGCTGTTGTTATTAAGTTCTTCAAGGATCTCGTTATAACGCTGCGGATTGCAGATGACCGCCACGCTTTTATAATTTTTGGCCGCGGAACGCAGCATCGACGGCCCGCCGATGTCGATGTTTTCGATCGCCTCTTCTAAGGGAATGTTCTTCTTGCGGACGGTCTTCTCAAAAGGGTAAAGGTTAACGACGACCATATCAATAAACCCGATACCCGCGGATGCCATTTGTTTTAAATGTTGGGGATCCTCACGTAAGGCCAAAAGGCCGGCATGGATCTTAGGATGCAGGGTTTTGACGCGCCCGTCTAGCATTTCCGGAAAACCGGTATACTGGGCAACGTCTTTGACCGGAAGGTTGGCGGAACGCAAAAGTGCGGCTGTGCCGCCGGTAGAGATGATCTCTATCCCGAACTTCTGCAGGCCTTTGGCAAAATCGACCAAACCGGTCTTATCTGAAACGGAAATTAAAGCGCGTTTGACTTTAATCAACTGACTATCTCTTGCCTTTTTTACGTTTACGTTCGGAAGGCTTACAATAAAAACGGCGCTCTTTAAGCTCGACTAAAAAACCGTCTTTTTGGCATTGTTTCTTAAACAGGCGCATCGCTTTTTCAAAACTGTTCTTGTCATTGACCTTGACTTCTAACATGACGGACCACTTCCCCTTCCATAATACTACTTTTTAAAATAGTTCTAGATTTGTGCCGTTACCTTAATGTTCATATTAAAGATACGGCCTTCCTTAAAATATTGGTTTTAGAGGCTGTATTATAGGTACATGTCGGGATATTGTCAATTAATTGGTAGGGTTAAAACTTTTTCTCAAAGACAATGCGGACAACGTGCTGGGTCGAAACTACGGTCGTTGCATAAAATGTCAGGCTGGGGTTTGTATTAGAAGTTATGATATTGTAAGCAGGGCCGACCCCATACTCTATGGACATCGTCAGGTCTTTAGGCAAGATCATGCGCGTCTCAAAAAAGAAATTATTATAATCCCTGAAATCCAGCTCGCGGTCATTGACCAAGCGATTGACATCATATCCCTGGGACAATGTATAACGCGCGAAAAAACCTATCTTGGAGGTAGGCACAAAACTTGATTCAATGCCGTAATGACTCATATTGTCGTCGATATTTCCGGCAAATTCATTGGGATTACGGGTATAGTCCAGATAGACATGCCAGACATCCATGGGGATCAGTTCCAGTCCGGACTTAAAAATATTATGGTAAGGGTAAGGCGCCTGTTCAAAATAACTCTGGTCGTACAAGAACGGGACCGACTCCTCATAGACTTTCCCGTTTTGGGTATAGGTGGTAAAATAATTGCTGTTTAAATCCCCTTGGGGAAAATAGTTAGTGCCTAAAGTCACGTCATTGGTGTATTCCCAAACGCCGTTAAGCGCCGCCCATGGAGTCAATTCATAACGGGCTCCCAGAGATCCGGTTTTCAAACTGGGATCCTGTCCTCCTTCAACCGCGGTATTGGCATAAGCCTGTCCGGCGGTATTGTCCTCTATCAAAAAAGGGTCCACTCCTGCCGTTGTTTTAGGCAAATCATGCCACAATAAAAGCGCCTTAGTTGTAAGTTTATCGGTCGCATCCAATGTCCACGCCGTACGGGAGACGGTCTCTATGTTATCCCCATTGTTGTCCGTGACATGCCTGATATCCGCAAGCCCATGAAGTTTTCCCTCCAGCAGGTCCGTGTCCCCGCGCCAAGCGAAGACCGAACGGCCATAATCAATACCGTCGCCTATACTAAACGGCTCCAGATCATACTGTGACAAGCCCGGCGAGATCCCCGGCAAATAGCGGTAGTCTGAAGGGTAGAAAGTCAAATGCTCACCCCAGAAACTATCGCCGCGGGTCCCATGATAATCAGACAGGCTCGACTCAAAACCCTCATCCATCCGGGCGAAATATAACCTGCTTTTAAAAAAATTATCGGTTTTCTCAATAGGAAGGAAATTGTAATAATCTTTATTGATCATATCCTCCGGATTCGAGGAAGCCTCCAACGACGCGTAATAGGCATTGCCTTTATATTTGGTGGCGTACTCGGGAGAGGTTTCATCATAATGACTTTCGGAAGTGGCGTATTCAGCGCTGACTTTAAAGCCCTTGACCGGGATAAAACCGGTATCCATACCGCCGGTATAGTTTTCGGCATCCCTTTGTTCATTATCAGTAAAACCCTGGTGGGCGTTTGTGACCGTGCCCACATAAAATGAATCACCGATAAACTGTTTTAACCGTACGCTGGCCGGTACCGTGGTGATATCCCCATAATCCTGCCAAAGGGTCTTGGGGCTTGCGATCTCGGCTTTCAGGGATGTCTCATTGAAGC
>CAYNGE010000144.1:0-3660 GCA_964396865.1 uncultured Planctomycetales bacterium | reverse complement strand
GTATTTTAACGCCGGGAAGATCAATGATGATGCCGACTAAGCGCCCTGCTTTGAAGGCAGCCGCACGGATATTGCGGATATTCTCGGCATGCTCCAAAAAATCCCCGTGCGAAAAATTAAGACGGGCCGCGTTCATTCCGCCCGCGATCAATCCTTCAAGCTTGTGAGGCAAACGGCACGCAGGGCCGATCGTGCAGACAATCTTTGTTTTATGTAAAGGCAGTTTCATAGGCTATGGTTCCCCGCTCGGGCAACAGCCCGTGCCCGGCTTGAGGGCGACGCGGGAATGACAAATATACTATTTTCCATACATAAGTTTTAGCTGGGAAATCTTTGGAAATTCAGGATAAAATTCTCCCTGAGGGCCGATAAATCCTCTCCCTGATCTTTTAAGAATGACGGCCGTATATCCACCCCTGCCGTTGGGGACATTAATGATATAAGAATTTAGAGTGCCGGCAACAGCTGCCGGCGACGCTACCGCTTGATATCCGTAAGCGGTATAAATATAGTATGTTCCGTTATTGACATAATAGGTTGTCCCATTGATGACAACCGGCTGAAAATTTGCCGGAGGAGTAACAAGGACCGCATTACCTGCGGAGTAATAGGGGCCGCCGTAGTAATAAGGGTCATTATAATAGTAACCGGCAGGCCATAAAGATAGATCAATGCCGACATAAGAATAACCGCGATTATGCCAATGCCCGCCATTCCCATGCCAATTGCCATTCCCACCGCCGTGCCAATTGCCATGCCCGCCGCCCTGACCATGCCAATCGGCATAGGCTGATGCGGGCCTGATCATCAACAGGCCTAAAACCAAGACAACAAACAAAGCCTTAAGTGTATTTCGCATAAAAAGCTCCTTTTTCCATTATCATTATACCACCTAAATTAAATGCCCCCTCCATTAATTTAGACAGCAACGGCCATTGATAAGTTCCCTAAAATAGGGACGTCCCTACTTTAACAGCCGCTTGAAGTTCTGCCCGCATAAAGGTATACTTAAACTTATGAAGTTATACGTTATCATTCTTTCATTATTGCTGCAGGGTTATTTTTTAGTGCCTTGCGCGCGTGCTTCGGAAGCAGACTCCGTATGGAAAGAAGCTGTCAGGTTTGTCCAACAAAAAGAACCTGACTTTGCTTTTATGGACTTTCAAACGATCGTCCAAAACTACCCTGATTGCCCCTATGCCCTGCCCGCCCAATTCGCAGAAGGAGAATATTATTTTCTGCAGGACAATCTCGAAATGGCATCCAGCGCCTTCGAAAACTTCTGTGCCAAATATCCCCGGCACGAGGAAGCTCTCATAGCATTGGCCTATCTTTTTAAGATCGCCCAGATCCAAAAAAATCCGGATGCGATCAAAGACTATCATCACAAAATAGCTTCTTTCCAACAGCTCGGCTTTATCTTTAATGAAAAAAAATCTTTTACGTTTCTCTCGGGGTTTGGACGCGAACACAAACTGGTTTTTTACATAGACAGAATAGAACTTTATGTGGACGGTCAATTATTTACTCAGGTCTCTTTTTAAATGGAGATACGCGGCGTTTTTTATTTTGATACTCTCCGCCATGGTTGCGGCCCTTTCTTTTTCAATTGACCGGGACCTTCCTGAGTACACATCCGCCTTCTGCGATCTGATCAGCCAGCAATTCGCGGCTAAAATATCTTTTAATTCCATCCATTACCGTTTCCCCAATTGCCTTATCCTGGAACATGTTAAGGTGTTCGTGCCCAGCGGGAAGACCCCCATGATGGAGGCCTCCCAAATGACCATAGGTTGGAGCCTTCCCTTGCCTTCATCGGGCCCTTCTCTTAAATATGTGACATTAAATGACGCGCATGTCGACTTTGCTGTCTTTAAAGATTATTGGAAGCGGCATGGCCCTTCTCTATACGCCTTGGCCAAAACGCTTCCCAAAACAAATTTACGGGTCCTTCTGCCGGATGGACGATTTTACCCAAACGGCCCGGCCGGCAATCCATTTCCTTTTAAGGTTGATTTCAACCTTAAGCAAGACCATATCGACGCTCAAGGGTCCTGGGAGAATAAGGACAAATTCAATTATGAATTATACGGCGATGTGATCGAGTCCGGTTTTAATTTAAGTAAGCTCTACGTGGAAAGCGGGCCGTTCTCCATCAATCTCTGGGGCAGATGGCAGAACCGCAACATAGACTGGAAAGGATTTATTTTTTATAAGGATCTTTATATTCTGGATATCAACGGACATTTAAACATACAAGGCAAGAACATTATTCTTAAAAGCCTGTCTTTTTCCGTTAATGGAGATGACGTCGTAGCTGGAGGTTATTGTTCAAAACAACAGCTTTTTCAATGTGATGCCAACATGACTTTCCACAGACAAACACGGCATTTAAACGCGCAGGAGTCCTTAAAGAACATGGACCTGCGCCTGCATGCTCAAAACACGGCGCAGGGCCTCTCCTTTGACGGACGCGCCTTTCTGGACTTTCTTTCTAATCCGGATTCCCCCTGGTCCCCACAAAACGCGCGCCTGGATTTTAAAAATTTAAAAGCCCGTGTCATTAATACCAATCTCTTGCAATTTAAAATAAGCAATCTGGATGCATCTTGGATGGGGCCTGATGAGCATAAAATCTCGGCTGAAGATCTTTTAACCGGCATAGAATTGGCCCAGCCTTCCCAGGCAATGATAGCTTTATCCGCCCGGATCTACGCCGGACATTACAACGGCCGGATCTTCCTAGATACAACTTCAACGCCATGGTCGATCAAAGCGCGGGGGGAATTCGAAGGAGTGGATATTAACCGTTTAGGCGATACTTTTTCTTTTTTTCAGCAATGCCATGGCATTGTCAACGGCGGGTTTGATCTTGAGTCGTGGAAAGATATGCAGCTTACCGGCGCTCTGACGGCCCATCATGGCGATTTTCATGATCCCGATTTCCTGCCGTGGGTGGCAAAGACATTGCAGATGCCTACCCTTGAGCGGCTATCCGGCGCGGACCTATACTGCCTTTTTAAAATAGATGGCCGTTCCAAAATGCTAGATGATCTAAGAGTGCAAACGGATGATCTCAATTTATTCGGATTTTTTCATATTGATGCAGGAGATCTGGTTTCAAGCCGAATGTCCGTGAGCTTCTCTAAAGCGCTCCTCTCTGAATCCCCTATCGGCCGCAGCATCATCGGTATGGTCCAGGGGGCATGGGCATTCCCTTTTTATTTCAGGCTTTCCGGGGATCTTTATAGGATGAATTTTCAATGGGACAATTCTCCCCTCAAAGATAAAGTGCGCCGGCACATGTTTGCTTTTGTCGAAAGAATGATCGATCGGCGCATGGAGGCCGATCCCTTTCGTCCTTCCGGTCCGGGTAAATAGTTCTTTACGGCTGTGTCCCGCTTGGCGCTTGCTGTTGCGGATGAGATTGCCGATTATTACCGCGCAATTGCTCGATCTGATGACGATCAGCCCTGATCTTTTCTTCTATCGGGCGTATTTGTTCCCGTAGTGATTTAATTTGGGTCACGAGCTGTTGAATTTGCGTACGTAATGGCTCCGCTTGCTGGCGTAAAGCCTGGATCTCCTGCCTTAATTGTTGGATCTCGCTTCTCGCTTGGGAATTGCCGCCTTGGAGCTGACCGCTGGGCGAGGGCTGTT
>CAYNGE010000143.1:2235-3734 GCA_964396865.1 uncultured Planctomycetales bacterium | reverse complement strand
GATTTGCGCGTCCCGGACCTGTATCAGGGTTATGGCCGCAGGGGCATTGAAATATTGACGGTGCCGTCGTGTTTTACAAAAAAGACCGGAGAAGCGCATTGGGAAGTTTTGCTGCGCGCCCGGGCCATTGAAAATTTGTGTTATGTGTTGGCTCCCAATCAGGTAGGCAAGGACAAGCGCGGCATAGAAGCCTATGGGCACAGCATGATCATATCCCCGTGGGGCGAGGTCATGGCCCGGGGCAGCGCACGGGCCCAAGAAATTATTTTTGGCGATATCAATATTGAAGAAGTAAGAAAAGCAAGGTCCATGTTGCCGGGGATCGTTGGAAAACAGGGACGGGGGTGATGATCATGGCCAAACGTATTAAAGTAGCAGTGACAGGCGCGGCGGGTCAGATCGGGTATGCCTTATTGTTTCGTATTGCCGCCGGGGAGATGTTCGGTAAAGAGGTAGAAATTGATTTAAGCTTGCTGGAGTTGGAAAAAGTTTTACCCGCCCTGCAGGGGGTGGTCATGGAGCTGGAGGACGGCGCGTTCCCTCTCCTAAGATCAGTGTCCGTATATTCGGATCCCAGCAGCGCTTTTAAGGACATTGACTGGGCTTTATTGGTTGGCAGCGTGCCGCGCCGTGAAGGCATGGAGCGCGGAGACCTCTTGAAGATCAATGGAGGGGTTTTTACCGTACAAGGCCGGGCCCTTTCAGAGAATGCAAAGCCCGGATGCAAAGTGCTCGTCGTAGGGAACCCCTGCAACACCAACGCGTTGATCGCGCGGAGTGTTTGTAGAAATATTCCTCCTCATAATTTTTTTGCCATGACCATGCTCGATGAGAACCGCGCCCGGAATCAATTGGCGCAAAAGGCAAAAGTCGCCGTCTCCCAAGTCAAAAACCTTGCCATTTGGGGGAATCATTCATCCACCCAGTATCCGGATTTTTATCATGCCACCATCGACGGACAACCGGTTGAGGAGGCAATTAAAGATGAGGGGTGGCTTAAAGGCCCGTTTATTGAAACGGTACAAAAAAGGGGGAGCGCCGTTATCAAAGCCAGGGGGCTTTCTTCCGCGGCCTCCGCGGCGCAAGCCATAATCAGCACGGTGAAGAACATCACGACGCCAACGCCTGCCGGTGAATTCTTTTCAGCCGCGGTGTCTTCGGATGGCAGTTATGGCGTTCCGCAGGGGCTCATATTTGGTTTTCCTTTGCGTTCGGATGGCAGGGACTGTCAAATTGTTAAAGATATTAAGCATAACGAATTTGCCCGATCTAAGATCAAGATCACGTTAGATGAACTTTTAGCGGAAAAAGAAGCGATCATTGATTTATTTTGACTTTTTATTGACCTTAATAATAAATTAATATATGATTTTATTTATTGCAACGCAATAAGTTAGAAAGCATAGATCTAATAAATGTCCGGGAATTTAAGGCCCGTGACTTGCATTTTTGATAAATAGCAGATATACTTGCATCTATTCTATTTTTTTGGCTGGGAG
>CAYNGE010000143.1:0-2225 GCA_964396865.1 uncultured Planctomycetales bacterium | reverse complement strand
GTTTATGAGGAAGATAGGCATGACGGTCTGCGGGGTATTATTTTTGACGATGGGGGTTTCCTCTTTAACGGGCTGTGATCTGTTTGGATCAAAAAAGCAAGAGAGCGCAAAACAGCAGCCCGTATCCGCGGCGCCTGTAGCCGGTGAGCCGCAAAGCGCCTCCGCGCTTCAGGGGCCTTTGCCCAAAGATGTTTTAGTCCGCGTGGGCAGCTGGTCATTGACAGCGGAAGAGTTTGATCAACGATTGAAACTTTTAAAACAAGGCCTTCCCGATTTTAAAGAAAACGACAGCAATTCCAGAAAAATGGTTTTAGATGAGCTTATTCGTCAGGAGCTTTTGGTCAAAGACGCCGAAGACTCCGGGATAGGACAGAGCAAAGAAATTAAGGATGCCGTCGATGATTTTCGAAAAACGCTGATAGTCCAGGAATTGGCCAATCGCCTGACGAAAAATGTCGCGGCCAACGAAACAGACGCCCGTCTATGGTATGACCAAAACAAAGATAAACTTGCAGAGCCGGTTGTCTGGAAGGTCCGTGAGATCGTAGCAGGGGACGAAGCCGCAGCTAAAAGCATCTTAGTGCAAATTTTGCAGGGCGGTGATTTTGCTAAGATCGCTGAAGCGCAATCCAAGGGCACAACCGCGGCAGCAGGAGGAGAGTTGCCGCCATTTCAAACCGGGAAAGCTCCTTTTGAGGCCATGCAGGCGGCCATTGCCAATCTAGACGATGGCGGCATCAGTACGGTGTTCAAGGGGCCTCAAGGGTACTACATTGTCAAAGTTGATTCCAAAAAGGGCGGTACGGTCAAATCCTTTGCTGAAGTTAAAAATGATTTGATCAACGGCTTAACCATGCAAAAACAACAGGCCGTCATTTTAGAACATTTGAATCAATTGGCCCAAAAATATAAAGTGGAAATCAATAAAGCGCTGATAGACGCAACGGTAGGGTCCAGTTAGGAGAAGACATGCCCTTGGAAAATAAGAAACAACTTTTCATTATTATCGGCGCTGTGGCTGCAGGCATTGTGGCTGTTATTTTGACCAGCAGTTATGTTAAAAGCAGCATTCAAGGACAGACTGCAGCATTGGCAGAACGATACGAGGTCAAACAAAGACAAGCGGTGGCCCAGATCCAGCAGAGAAGCGAGCAGCAAATGGCTGCTTTGGCCGGAGAGTTGGAACGCGTTAAAGCTCAACAGGCGCAGGATATGCAAAGACAAATGGCCGCCTTGGCCCAGGTCCAGGCAAGACCTGTTGTCCAGCAGGTCGTTGTCCCTAAGAAAGAGCCAAAGCCGTCGCTGGCAATAAAAACGCCGGAGGGTAAACGCGCGGTGACAGTGATGATCAATTCGCTGGAAGCGGTGGGCGGTCTGCTTAATCCCGGAGATTTTGTGGATGTGATAGCTGAATTGAATGTCCCCTCGCAAGGAGCAGAGAAGAAAACCGTGACCGCCATGATCTTTCAGGATTTGCAGGTCCTGGCGATCAATACCAATCTCAATGAACCGGGCGATTACGATCAGCAGCAGGCATTTTCTTCTTTAAAGGTCACATTCGCGGTGGATCCCCAGGAAGCCGGGCTTTTGGATTTTGCCAATAAAAACGGAAAACTGCAGTTGGCGTTGCGCTCCCCTGAGGAAACCCGGATCCAAAAGGTGAAAGCCTCTACTTGGAAAACTTTGGCGGATTATGTGTTGGCCAATCAAGGGTATAATATTCAAAATCCGGACGAGGAAAATAAAGGCAAACCCGCGCCAACAGGGCCGGCGATTCAAATTTTTAGAGCAGGCAAGGAGCTCTAGTCGACATGAAACCCAGGTTTTTAAAATATTTTTTCAGCTTTGCCTTTATTTTTATGTTCATGGCGTTCTATGCTCCGTTGCTATCTGCCGTAGAAAACACATCAGACAGCCAGGATGTTATTGATCTGGTGGTCGGTGATATTGAAACGGTGCCGGCCAATAGTCTGGTCCGCGTTTCCATCACCAATCCGGAGGTCGCGGACATTTCAGACGCCAAAAGCGACAAGGTTTCCCTTTTGGCTAAAAGGCCCGGAGAAACGGTCTTGTTTTTATGGGACGCGGACGGCAAGCGCAGCATTAAAGTGCGCGTGATCAATGAAGATCTAAACACGGTCAAGACCCGCGTGCAAAAAATATTGGATGAGGCGGATATTGAAGGCCTTTCTTTGCAAGAAAATGTCGATGAAGGCAAAGTTGTT
>CAYNGE010000142.1:0-3745 GCA_964396865.1 uncultured Planctomycetales bacterium | reverse complement strand
GATTTTGACACGGTGGCGCAAAAGGGTGTGCAGCGCGTGATCGAAAGACGCCTGAAGGGAAGAGCAACAATGAAGGGCTCTGAGCAGCGGTTTTACCGTGCAGTAAAGCTAAGAGCGGAAGGAAGATTCTATTTGCAATTTAATCCTCAGCGTCAGCCAAGAATCATTGATCGTGGTGATTCAACGGTTGTGCAGCCGTTTGATCCGGCAAAGCCATGTTTCGTAGATAATCCTCTGGAGAAAACATATATTTGCGACACCCTGATCGAAGGAGAGCGAGTGGCTATTTGGGCGCAGGTTTCTCCGGACGGCCCGTATCATTTTATTCTTATTCCGAATATTGGCAGCGGCAGAAATCAAGCCATAGAAGAGCGGGATATCACTAAGGCGATGACTATTCAGAGGAAATATTCTCGATCTCAAAATTTGGTCATATTTTATAATAGTCGTGGAGGGCTTGCCAGCATCAACAATATACATATACAGGCGCTCTATTGCGGGCATGATGATATTGTTGAAGACAATGCTGCTCGAAAACTTTGGAAAGAGATCAATGGGGTGAAAGTGTATGTTATCGGAGAAGATACTTTCGAGAAAGAAAATATTTATCCTGTCCGTGGGTTCTTTTTTGATGGGGAGGATATTCATGCTGTTGCAAAAGTCGTAGAGACAATCATCAAAGTGTTTCAAGAAGGCAACCGGCTACATCGTTTGGTGGTGACTAAAGCTGGCGTGTATTTGTTCCCATTAACAACGCGAGTGTTTAATTCCTGGGGGCAAGCATTCTTTGAATGTTTGAATGGTGAAATTAAAGTGTTTACGGAGGAAGCTTTTAATAAGGCATACACTGAAGCCGAGCTTATGGAAATTGGCAGACAGCAAAGCCTGACCAAAGAAGAATTCGATGAACTGTGCCAGTTAGTGGAAGAAAATGTTAACCCGCCTTCCGCCTGTCCACGGCCAGGTAAGAGCGCGCCAACACAAGAGGAAACGGAGACCGCGCTACAACAATTCAGCGGATCGATAAAAGAGCTCGAGAGGGCGGATTATCTTCGTACAGCCGCAGAACTTCAACGTCAAAATCAAAATGCCGCGGCTGATTTATGGGGGAGACTCTTTACGCACAATAAAATATTGGCCCCGCCTGCTCTGGGAGCCTTTGAGAATGTGTTTGGTTTAGTCTATTTTGAAGACGGCATTATTGATGAACCCCACCTTCGTATTGATATAACCCAAGACGTCCTTCAAGGAAATAATTCTGAAGCCCTCGGCATCATGGTCCATGAGGCTGTAGAGGCCTATGAAAGAACAATAAATCATGCCTCCATTGAAGTTGCCCATACAAAAGCGATGTGGCATCAATCGCAGGTAACCCAAGCAGCAGCTACGGTCAATGATATTGGGGAAGTAAATTATAAGAATTTGGAAATGAAAGTATTAATTCGCGAAGGCAAAGATAATTTGGAATATTTACCGCGCATTGTTCAGTTAATGGAAAAGACGCATCAATTTAATCTTACCGGGCAAAGATATACAGAAGAATATTTGAGGGCGATCCTCACAGGGGAGATCTCCCGAGAACGGGTATACACTTTGGAATTGATCGATCGGTTCGGGAATGCCGGCATAGTCGGCGTTATTATTTTATCAAAGTCGGAAACCCAGGATTGGGCAATTTCTGTCTTTTGTTTGAGTTACAGAGCCACCAGGCTCACGATAGAAAGAGCGTTTATTTCTTATATTATTCAAGATTTAAAACAGACAGGTATTCAAAAGTTATGCGCCAGTTATGCGCCGACGAAGAAAAATGCTCTGGTTAAAGATTTTTATGAGCAAATAGGCTTCAAGAGAATATCGGAGTTCTCCTGGGAGGCGGATTTAGGCACATATTCGTTGGCTTGGCCGGAGTACATTGTTTTATTGTCGAATAAAAATAGCACGGAAAGGGCAGGCATTGCCGTTAAGGAAGATTTGGAAGAATTAACTCAGCAATGGTTCCAAGCCGCAAGAATGTATGGGCTGGAAACATCAATGCTTGAAGCTGCATGGCATCGCGCGCAACAGGAACATCAGGATCCCCAAACCCTGCGGCAATTATTAGCCATTGAGCGGGCTTATTTAGGTTTTGACGTTAAATTTGGGGAAGTTGTCGGCACATATTTAACTTGTACGGTTGAATGCACTTATTTAAGCGATTGTATTAATAAATTAGAAAACCAAGGCTATGTGATTGTAAAGAGAGAAAGCATTAAGGTCGAGCATGAAGGTGCGCGAATTTTTGAAACCTTTGAATTAACCTATGCTTACCCGGGAGCTGCCCAAGTCAAGCGCTATGCCAAGCCGCTCTATTATCATATTTCTGGAGGAGAGAAAGAAATTGGGATGGTATATGATTTATGCATCGCTCAAGGGAATAGGGATTTGTTGCTTCCTGGCGAAAGTGCTCTTTTGCCCAGAACTTCGGAAATGAATAAGGCGCTTGCCAAGATTATTCAGGAACATATTAATGATAGCCCTGAACAATGGCAGAAGTTCCTGGAGACGCAAATCGGGGATGGATCTCATCATTTTAGAGCGTATAAAGTTAAAGAAGACGAATACCTTCATTTCAATGTCGCGAGGATAGCGCTTCAACAGATCAGAGAAGTAATATGGCAGAAAGGGTATTTATTAAGAGGTAAGATGGACCCCGAAGGTAACGACCAGAAGAATTTTACTCCGGCATGGCGGTCTATTTATTTTGCGCTTGGCGTTCTTGCGGAAAATCTTGATCAGCATGAATACGTTAATAATTTAGGAGAAATTTTCTTAAGGGTTTATCCTGCGGCCAAACCTTATGAGGGGATTCGCGTTGAATTCTGGGGGCCGGGATTAATTGCGCTTCCTTCTGAGTTAAAGGCCAAGGAGTGGTTTACTAGTTCTGATATGCCTTGGGACACGCCTGCTGCCCCCGAGCATGCCCGCTCAAAGGCAACCTCTGAACATGGAAGAGGCGTTCATAATTTGTTTACCGAATTTAAAGAGATACAAATCGATTGGGATCTTTCACCCGATCGGCTTGTTATGGTTGGATGGAGGGATGATCTAAGTAATGAAGGGCCGAAGACGGGCGGGCACATCATTTCGTTGCATATTCCCGTATTCCATCAAGATGAGAAATCTTCATTCCCGGTTAAAAGAGACCCCACCCGCCGTCTGCCCAAGGCCATCATGCCGTTAGAATTAAGAGACATTCCTTATAAGCAAATGGTGGCTGATGAGTTGGCACGGTTAGACTGGAGCAAGGTAACGGACGTCCCTGAGGAGCATTGGGAGTTGATGGCCCGTGGTCTTGAGGAAACCGGCGACAGCCAGGGTGCGGCCAAACTGCGCTGGATGGGACGAAGAGGTCTGTTAAAAGGCGCGCCCCTTAGAGGTTTCTTGGCCACGGCTTTCGTCAAAGATGGTCAGGAATACATTTTAGTTAGCACCTATTATCCCGCCTACAGCACTCGCCTTGAAACAGCCTTAAGCCTTGGACATGAAATACGCGCCCTGGCTACACACGGAAAAGAATTTAACCTCACCGATGAGCAGAATTCCGAGCGTGAAGTTATTTTGCGCCAGTGGCTTGAAACTCAACGTGGTCAGGATCCCGCAACCCGTCATATTACAGCAACCAAGGCCGTAGAAGCCGTGTTGGACAATGTTGTTGACCAACAGATCAAAGCTGATCCACTGGTTCGTAAGCGCAGCAATAGGTTTC
>CAYNGE010000141.1:0-3754 GCA_964396865.1 uncultured Planctomycetales bacterium | reverse complement strand
AAAACCTTTCATCGTCTTGTATTTGACGATGATGTCCTTGAGGATCTTGTTGAGCGCGTGCCCGATATGGATATGGCCGTTGGCGTACGGCGGCCCATCGTGCAAAATAAAAGGCGGTCGGCCTTGGGCCTTCTGACGGATGCGCTTATATATCCCATCCTTCTGCCAGCCCTCAAGGATCTTCGGTTCCTTTTGGACCAGCCCCGCCTTCATGGCAAAATCCGTCTTGGGAAGATTCAATGTTTTTTGATAATCAGCTTTATTTGATGTATTTTCCAATCAAGATCTCCAAATCTTTTTTCTTTTTAGCCGGGATCATACCGGGAGCAGTCGCAATAGCGGACCTCAAAGCGTCCGAGGCGCTAAAATGTTTTAATTTCCCAACCTGTACAACGGCGGCTTTCAAGATGGCCTTGGCATTGGCCACGTTCTTGTTAAGATAATTAAGGACCATATCGAGCGTAACCGAATCATGCGAAGGATGCCAGGAGTCATAGTCCGTGATAGCGGCCAGGGTCGCGTAAGAGATCTCCGCTTCGCGGGCGAGTTTAGCCTCGGTCAAATTTGTCATCCCGATAATATCCATTCCCCAACTGCGGTAAAGGTTAGACTCGGCTTTAGTGGAAAAATGCGGACCATCCATGTTCACATAAGTCCCGCCGCGATGGACTTTAATATTAAGCTTTTGGGCGCTTTGCTGGAGAATGTCCGCGATCTCTTTGGAAACCGGGTCCGCAAAAGCCACGTGGGCCACGATCCCATCGGTAAAAAAAGTATCCAACCGCGCTTTATGCGTACGGTCCAAGAATTGATCGGGAATGACGAAATCCATAGGCTTATATTCTTCCTTGAGGCTGCCGCAGGCAGCGACGGACATGATCGCCTGCACTCCTAATTTCTTCATGCCGTAAATATTAGCGCGATAATTGATCTCCGACGGGCTGACGCGGTGCCCGCGGCCGTGGCGCGGCAGGAAAACAACGGGCGTCGCTTCCAATTCTCCGGTGATGAATTTATCCGACGGCGCGCCGAAGGGCGTTTTGACCGCGACTTCTTTGAGCTTCGTGATACCTTCGATCTGATATAAACCGCTGCCGCCGATGATACCGACTATTGCCATATACTCTCCTGATTATCGGGTCCTGTCCTCGGGTTTCCCCAGCGTGCTCGCAAAAGCCTGCGCTCGCTGGGGATGCCCCTCCCTCGGCCACCCGATAATAAGCTATTTTGCCAATTCTTTGGCCCGCTTCTTCGCCGCCAGTAAAGCCTTATATATTAATTGATCAAATTTGGCTTTTGAAAAGACATCCATGGCTGCCTGGGTCGTGCCGCCTTTAGAGGTGACCTTAGCCCTAAGCGCCGCTGCATCGAACTCGCTTTTCTCAAGTAAGCGCGCGCTGCCTAATAATGTTTTATAAACTAACTGCTTAGCCTGGCTCCGGTTAAAACCTAATTTTACGGCGGCATTGATCCATTGCTCGACGAACAAAAATACATAGGCCGGCCCGCTGCCGGATACGGCAGTCACCGCGTCGATCATGGATTCATTTACGATCAGTATCTGGCCAATAGTCTGCAAAATATGCCGCGCTGTATTTAAATCTTTTGGGGTGGCATGTTTACCACGGCAGATCCCTGTCACTCCCTGGCCGATCAATGCCGGCATATTAGGCATGGCGCGCACCACTCTTGCCCTGCCGCCTAAATGCTTCTCAAAGAATTTTGTCGTTAACCCGGCGGCAATGGAAATAAATAATTTGTTCCCATCAACGGAGATCTGTTTTAAAGATCTCCCGCATCCTGCGGCTTAACCGCCATGACAATGACGGCGGCCGATCCAACCGCTTTCAAATCCCCTAAAACGATACTCCGGTATTTTGTTTTCAAATATTTAACGCGTGCGGGATTAGCTTCGCATACATGGACACAATACTTGGAGCTTAGCCCTTTGATCAAAGCCTCGCCCATGTTCCCGCCGCCGATGATCCCGATCATATTTTTTCCCATATGCCTCCTCTATCCCTTAAAAATGGCTCTCCCTATGCGCACCATGGTAGAACCCTCTTGGATGGCGATCTTATAATCGTCGCTCATGCCCATGGACAAAATTCCCATACCCACCCGAGGATGTCCGGCAAAACGCGCCCTAAGACCATCGCGCAGCATACGCAAATCGGAAAATGTTTTACGGATCAACCCTTCATCCTCAGATAATGGAGCCATGCCCATCACTCCCCTGATCTGTACATGGACTAACTGACTGATGTTTTCTATTAAAGGATCCGCCTCCTCGGGCAGAGCGCCGAATTTCTGTTCTTCCCGGGCACAATTAAACTGGACTAATATCTCAGCTATCCTTGCGTCCTTCGCCGCCTGTTTCTCAATTTCCTGCGCTAACTTGAAGGTGTCTACCGACTGGATCAAAGAACATATGCCGATCATGTCTTTGACTTTATTAGTCTGCAGATGACCGATCATGTGGGCTTTAAGACCGGGATTCGCAGCCAAAAGCGACGGAAATTTTACCCGGGCTTCCTGCGCACGATTTTCCGCGATATGCGAAATGCCGGCATCAATGGCCTCTTGAATTACCTGCGGGGGCACAAACTTAGTGACCCCCACCAAAGTAACCTCTTCGGGATTGCGATTAGCGCTCAGACAAGCCTCTTTGATACAAGCCAAAACTTTGCGGACATTTTCTCGAACCATAATTAGGAAACAAGGTTACCATAAAACCACGGGCAGGTCAACGCAGAGCTAAAATCCGGCATTTATTCTCTTTAAAAGATCGCGGCAATCTAAATAGCCGGGGCTATGTTCAAGGCAAGCCTTAAGCAATCCAGCGGCCTGCATATCCCTATGATGTTGATCTAAATACCTTGCATAAAAATAATAGCTGTACGGGCTGACCGGATCAAGGGCCAAAGCCTTAAGAAAAGACCCCTGCGCACTGACAGGGTCCCCCATCGCATTTTGAACAATGCCGAGATTAACATACAGGGTCGAATATTGCGGATCATATATCAAAGCACGTTCAAAATAGGCGCGAGCAGTCCTATAATCACCCTTTGCCATTCTTGTTAAACCATAGTTCATCAGCCCCCTGCCATTTTGCGGCCTTTTAACAGTAACTTCGTACCAAAGACTGCCTTCATCCTTCCAAACTTTATTTCTCTGATAAGTCCCATAAACATATCCAGCGAAAATTATCAACAGTAGTAAAAAAACTGCCCATTTTAAGAGGCGACTATACCTTCCCATAACCTGGCATTTGTCTAAAAATAATTTCATTCCCCAGCCAACAGCCATCATAAGTCCAAGTAAAGGGAAGAACATCCGATGATCATTCATGGACTCAGAAAGCGAGACCGCGCCGCAAGATGTGGGAATAGACGTAATAAAAAACCATGCGATCCCAAAAGCTATGGGACGCGTTTTGTGCTCCCGTGATGTTTTAATCGCTAAGGCGATCATGATTATGATAAAAAAACATCCGACGATCACCCGCTCATCAAAGATGCCCTGCATCGGCTGAAATTCAAAGTCCGCGCATAACCCCAAAGGAACAAAAAAATTGATAAAATAATGTAAAAGCGCTTCAGGTTGAGTTAAAACATATTCCCATCGTGTCATGTGGCTTGGCACAAAAGTTTTAGGGGTCATGGCGGCTGATAATGCCAGCATAAGACCGGAGGTGATCCATGCCGGGACAGTCTCCAGCCATGGGTTGTCTTTCTCAAATAAAAGAACATAA
>CAYNGE010000140.1:0-3790 GCA_964396865.1 uncultured Planctomycetales bacterium | reverse complement strand
GTCATCATTTTGCCTATGCACATGGAAACATCAAATACATACTCCAGCACCGGACTTAACAAAGGATCACGTACGCGCTCAATGCCGATAGGGTCCATGATTTGAGGATGGACGTGCACGGGCATATGGTTAATGGCCGCAAATTCGAAAACCTCGTCAAATAAAGGATCATCTAAATATTTACCATCATAACTCGACGCTAATGACAGCACTTTTAGCCCCGAATCCTTGATCCGTTTCAATTCTTCTGTAAGCGCCGTCGAAGGATCAGGAGGAATTATGCCTGCGCCTATAAAACGATCTCGATGCGTCTTTACAAGTTCGGCGATTTTCTGATTATAGATCTTACATACGGCCTTCCAACCGCCCATGTTCAAATGCGCATCGCTAGTGGGATATAATAGCAAGGCCTGATTGACATGGTATTCATCCATCAGGCGCAATTGTGCTTCGGCATCAGACCAGTGTTCTTTAAAGAAAGCCGTGTTCCGGGCCACCTCAGGCGGGATATATTGGCTGTGAGCGTCGATAATCATAATTAAAGCATCTTATTTTCCCGAAGGATCTTTTCAGCGCCCTGAAGGCCTTCTAAAAGTTTAGGTAAAAGATGTACGTTGATCGTCACTCCTTTGGCAGTCGGCACCATCTGATCCGCCCCCTGCGTCATGGTCCAAGTGCGGATATCAACTAGATCGTTGCCTTTAAATTCGCGAATACCCACACGGACTTCTTGAAACTTATTCTTTGCAAATACGGAAACGGTTTGGTCCATGCAGCTCACCTCCTTTACTTCGCTTGCGTCTGCTTATAATCAATGACGGGTTTGGTCCAAGTTGTTAATTGATTAATAACAGCTAATTCCAAAGGACAAGCATTATCCGGTACCGACAAGGCAAAGGACACCATGTCCGCTACGGCATTGGGATCCATCAAGCGGTCACGCTGCTCTTGGGCCACATTTTTAAGATGGTCCGTCAAATCCGACGCCACGACCCCCGGCAATAATGAAGTCACTTTAATATTATACTCCCGCATTTCCCAAAAAAGACCTTTTAGAAACGCGCGCAGGCCCATCTTCAATGAACTATAAGTCAAAAAAGTGCGGGGAATAGGATCGCACAACGTTGATCCTGACACTACGCTGATGATATGCCCGCTTTTTCTTGCAACCATGTCAGGGATGACCAGACGGATCAGGCGCACATACCCTAAATAATTCGTATTGGCTAACATTTCAAGCTCTTCAATGGGCTGCTGATGGAAAAGATGCTGGCTGGAAACACCCGCCACGTTGACTAAAATATCTATTTGCTTGAAATGGGCCTTTGCTTTAGCGACTAAATTCTGTAAATCCGCTAATTTCGAGACATCCGTCGGTATTCCGATGGCATCAATGCCGTATTTATCCTTTATATAACGGACCGTTGCATCTAATGCTTCTTGTCCGCGGGAAGCCAAAATAAGATTAGCGCCATGGGAAGCCAGGCGCACGGCCACGGCCTTGCCGATACCACGGCTGGCACCAGTAATGAGAGCGACTTTACCTTTTAGATCCACAGATGCGTGTGACATAAATTTCCTTTCTAAAAATTTGTCCGTAGGGGCGCGATTTATCGCGCCCTAATTCATAAGGATTCGATGAATCGAACCCCTACTTAACAACATGTGCCTCCGCTTCAATGACCTTCTTAAAAATTTTCATATTATCCTGCGAATGCTTGTTAACAAAGCCTTCGATTTGCTCAGCGGTAAATTTGGTAAATTTAGGGTCCATATCGAAATCCTGGATCCAAGTCATTTTAATACCCTTAGGAGTTTCAGTATAAAACCAAACAATTTTCATATATTCAAAAGGGAATAAAGGTTCCCATCGTTGAGCATAAGCAAATTTTAAATCTTTAAATAGCCATCGTTTGGAAACCCAGGACTTGCTGTCCTGATCAGTAAGGCGGAAAGTGATCTCATTGCCCTTATGCTCCAACACATCAGCCTTAGCATATTCTTTACCAAAAAGATCGGTCCAGCGTTCGATTTTGTTGGAGATGTCAAAAACCAATTCGTATGGCGCGTTGATAACTATTGAATTCACCGTATGTCCCATAATACCTCCTAAGCCTGGTTATCTCTTTTTGCAATTTGATCTAAAGAACCTTGGGGAAGCTCGCCATAAAAACCATCTATTTCTTTTGGTTCAGTTAACATTTTTTCTGCAATAAAATTTATTAATTCAAAAAGTTTTAAAATCAGCTCGGGCTTCTCTTCTATATTGATTTCTCCTGGATGAACAGCGTTATTGCCAGTAATTCTTAAAATGTCTAAAGATTTTTGAATTTGAGGATTCAAGCCTTTCTTAACTAAATTTTTAATATCGTCATTTATATTTTGACCTTTTTCTCCAAGCTGAATACAAAGTTTTTGAAGCGCCAGTCTTAATAAAGCTGCGGAAGCACGCGGAGAGTCACTAAAAATGTTAGCCGCTTCAAAATAATCTTTCTTTATATCTTCAGACATATCACCATTCGGAGATTCTGCAATTATTGTCTTTGGATAAATAATTTGACCTTCAAACCAAATTACTTTTTTATCGCAGTGTTCACATTTAGAAATTGCCCATTTTAAATCTAAAATCTCATTAAAACTACAAGTAGCAAATCTACCATGAAAATTATTAGTTAATAAATCTGCCCAATATTGTTTTGCATAAACACCACAATGAGGACAATGATATTGTTTAGACTTCCAAACTGGAGGATAATGTGTTTGTTTTACCATAAAACCTCACTTATGCTATTGCTACAACCCCGCTCCAACCTGCTCCAACATTTTTGACTTTTTTGTCATTCCCGCGAAAGCGGGAATCCAGTCATTATGCTCATCGGGTCCTGGCTCGACCTCGGTGTTAAGGTGCTCCTTTGGCGGGGGCAACCCGCCACAGCAGCCTCAACGGTGGTTTCCCTATGACCGCCCACGTGTGCCGGTAACGTGCGCGCCTTAACACCAAGTCCTCGCCACCCGCTGAATATCAAGCGTCCGCACATTACTCTCCCCCAGATTTTTCATCATGATGCTTTAAAAAATTCTGCACCGATTCATCTGATTTCTTGCCTTCTTTCAAATCCTTATCCCCTTCTTTCTTTGCTTTAATTACAATTAACACCAGAATAATACATATTACTACCAAGACGTTTCGTAATATTATGAGATCCGGCCCCATATTTCTAGGCCAAGTGATAGCTGTATAAGCATAAAGATTCCGACATACAAATAACATTATTCCAACAAGAAACAAAACTCTTAGGTAAAAAAATTTTTTCACTTATCCTCCTTTTACTACACAAATAAATATTGATTAATAATCAACATATGTTAATATATCATCATTAGTACCCCGATAGCATAAACTGGACTAATGCGCCTCTCCGCCTAAGAAGGAGATGCGGGTTCGAATCCCGCTCGGGGTACTAAAAGGCCTTAAAGATGAGCGGAGACATCTTTGAGGCCAATTTTTTTCTTGCAATATAAAAGAACAAAAGATATACTTAAATCAGGTGGAGAGGCGCATTATCCAAATTTTGTGAGGCCGCGATTAACTCGCGGCCTTTCTTTTTGTTTAATAAAGCGCTTCACTTGCAACAAAAATAATTAATAGAGAGAAACTTGATCCCAACAAAAAGATGATCAACCAGTCGGCTAATCGAATATTCCCTCGCCGCCGTTTAAGACAAACTAAATCCAGAGCATAACCAAGAACAATAAATGGTAAAAGATAAACGATATACGGGAAGACTAC
>CAYNGE010000139.1:0-3808 GCA_964396865.1 uncultured Planctomycetales bacterium | reverse complement strand
GCATCCTGCGCGTACTTATCCATATCTCCCAAAAAAGTCAGGATATAGGCCTGACCGCCGCTTAAGACCCACGCATTGACCATGACCAGATGGTCCGGTACAGGCGCCTGAAAAATGATCTCATGACCCTGGCGCCAACCCCATTGAAGAGACCTGTCTCCGGTAATTTTAACGCGTCCTCCGAACACCGCCATCATCTGCTCCTTGACTTTTGCACTAAAAACAGGCAAAGATAGCAGCGTGTCCGGTACCGGCTGAATAGTCACGTTAAAATTCTCTTGCATTGTGTCCAAGGCTGTATCTTTGGGCCGCAGGAAAATCACCGCCACATTTGCCCGCGGATTTCTAATTAACCTCCAAGTCTTGGGATATTTTATGGAGAATTTATAATGATCATTTTGATAAAGGCTAAACTGCGAGCTGAAATACAAAAACCATCCTAAAGCCGCCAATAAAACTAATCCGGCCGCCGAGAATATCCCAATAAGTATGGTCTTTTTAAGGGAAGCATCCATAGGAATTAGTGTAATATATCCATGGGAAAGCCGCCAGCGAAATTATCATAAAAAACCCCCACGTCTGTCTTGCGAAGGCAAGACGTGGGGGCTTTTTAATGCAACTCTCTTAAGGAGAATTATTGAGCTGCCGGTGCCGTTGGAGCTTCTGGAGCTGCGGCATTGTCAGCATTCATCGCTGCGCCTTGATCACTATTGGCCATAGCGCTGTTATCTCCCGTATCCTGGGCTCTCACAACACCTTGGCTCAACATAAACCCTGCCGCGCCGAAAACGAGAGCAACGGCCACTATTAATTTCTTGTTCATGACTTCTCCTCCTTGATTTTGATAAGAATTAACTCTTACCGCTGTGTTAATAATGTGTAAATATTTTTACACCTGCGCCTTAAAACACATACCACCTAAAAACCGGAAACCCTGCATTAGCAGACATACATAATGTAGCAAAAATTAAAAAATTTTTCCATTAAAATTTTCTAATCTTCTATTTTGAGCTTAAACGCATGGATTTCTCTTCGATCGATGTTATTAATTCCTCAAAAGATCTTTCAAATGCCGCCAAACCATCGTCGAGCAATTGATTGCATACCATGCCAACATCGATACCCGCCAGACGCAATTCTTCGATAATTTTTTGCGCGTCCGCCACATCGCCCGGCAAACTCGAGCGTGCCGTCCCGTGATCTATCACAGCCTGGAGGGTCTTATCGGGCAAAGTATTGACCGTGTCTGCTCCTATTAATGAAGTCACATATTTGATGTCGCTATATTGAGGGTCCTTAGTGCCCGTCGAGGCCCATAGGACCCGCTGCAGGCGGGCTCCTTTGGAACTTAAGGCCTTAAATTCACTGCCGGCAAAGCTCTGCCGGAATTTATGAAAGATGATCTCGCAGTTGGCAGTGGCCGCTTTGCCCCTTAAAGGGGACTTTTCATCTAATTTTTTGTCGACACTGGTATCAATGCGGCTGACGAAAACGGAAGCTACGGAATGGACTTTTTTAACATCTCCGCCTTTTTGTGCCAGACGGTTTAATCCTTTCAAATAGGCCCACGCCACCTGCTGGTAGCGCTCCGCGGAAAAGATCAAGGTGACATTGACATTGACCCCCTGGGCGATCAGATCTTCGGCCACCCCTAAACCGTTTTTGGTGGCCGGCACTTTGATCATGACATTGGGGCGATCGAGTTTTTGCCATAAACGCAAGCCCTCTTTTAATTGCGCCTGAAATTCGCGGCCTAATTTCGGATTGATCTCCAGACTGACATAACCATCCTGACCTTGGGTCTCTTCATAAACACTCCGGAACAAATCCGCCGCATCCCTCACATCCTTGATGGTCAATTCATCATAGATCTCGAAGGCGGACTTACCCTCTTTGGCTAATTGCCGGATCTTGCTGTCATAATCACTGCTGTTAATAATGGCTTGCCTAAAAATGGTGGGGTTGGATGTCTCTCCGCGCAAACCCTGATCGATAAGGGATTGGAGACGGCCATTCTCGATCATCGACCGGCTGATATTGTCGAGCCACAAACTCTGGCCGAGCTTAGCTATTTCATGTAATTTTGTTTTGGGCATATTATTCAAAGACGTCATTGCGAGGAGCGAAGCGACGAAGCGATCTTTTTTCTACTAATGGCCTTTTTAACGGCTTTAACAATGTTGACATCTTTTAATCCGTAATGCGCCATTAGCTGGGCAGGGTTGCCGCTTTCACCGAAGGTGTCGCCGGCTGCTACCATTTCCAAAGGACATGGAGCATGCTGTCCTAAAACCTCCGCAACCGCGGAACCCAGGCCGCCAAAAATTTGGTGCTCTTCAGCCGTCACTAGCGCGCCTGTTTGTTTTGCAGAATTGACGATCATCTCACCATCAATAGGTTTGATCGTGTGCATATTCACAACTTTTAAATCTATGCCGTCGGCTTTTAATTTTTCAGCCGCTGATAATGCTTCAGAGACCATGACTCCACAGGCTATGACTGTCGCATCACGACCATCACGCAAAACGTTGGCACGCCCCACGACAAAAGGATCATCTATTTTGGTAATGACAGGGGACGCCGCCCGGCAGGTGCGCATATAAAAAGGACCGGCATTTTCAACGAGGGCCCTGGTCGCTTTTTTGGCTTCTATATAATCCGCAGGGACTACGACTTTCATGTTGGGTAAAACGCGCATGATGGCAAGATCTTCCAGGCATTGGGCGCTGGCGCCATCTTCTCCGACGGTAAGCCCGCCATGAGAACAAACGATCTTCACATTAGAATTATTGTAACAGACATCCATACGGATCATGTCGTAGGCGCGATTGGTCAAAAATACGGCAAATGAAGTGGCAAAAACCACATAACCCTGGGTGCTCAAACCCGCGGCTGTGCCTATCACATCCTGCTCGGCAATACCTAAATTAAAAAACCGATCAGGAAATTCTTTTTTAAAATATTCGGCACGGGTGGCATCTTCCAGATCACCGGAAACCACCACAATATTAGGATTGGTTTTTCCTAAGACAACTAACTCTTCGCCGAAACCTTCTCTGGTAGCGATGGGTTTGGGTTCCATCGTTATATATCCTCCGCCAATTCTTTTAAAGCCGCAGCCAGCTGTTCTTTATTAGGCGCCTTGCCGTGCCATGCGCTCTTGCCTTCCATAAAAGAAATGCCTTTGCCTTTGTCCGTGTGAGCAATGATCACCGTTGGTTTGCCTTGGACGTGATTAAATTCATCAAAAGCCGCTTTCAACTCTTTAAAGCTATGCCCATCGATCTGCAAAACGTGCCAGCCGAAGCTCGACCACTTTTGCGCCAAGGGCTCCAGATTTTTGATCTCATTGGTGGGGCCGTTTTCCTGTACTTTATTATAGTCAATGATGGCGCAGACATTGTCCAATTTATGGTGGGCCGCGGCCATGGCCGCCTCCCACACCGAACCTTCCTGAACTTCGCCGTCGCCCATCACACAATAGACCTTGAAACTTTTGCCGCGCATTTTAGCGCCCAAAGCGATGCCATTGGCAAAAGACAAGCCATGACCCAGCGAACCCGTATTAAATTCCACTCCCGGGACCTTGGTGTGCACATGGCCCTGCAGCCGCGTGCCGAATTTTCTAAAAGTCTTTAATTCTTCCTTGGGGAAATATCCGAAATTGGCCAGCGTCACATAGACCACGGGCGTTACATGGCCCTTGGAAACGATCACCCGGTCGCGATTTTCCCAATGAGGATCACTGGGCTTATGATCGATCTGATAGCCGTACAAAGTAAGGAAAATCTCAACGGCAGATAAGGAG
>CAYNGE010000138.1:0-3820 GCA_964396865.1 uncultured Planctomycetales bacterium | reverse complement strand
GCGCTTAAGAATGGACCCATGGATCACAGGCTTAAACATGTCCGGGAAAATAGTGATAATGTCGAAACGAAGCATAGGCTATAATGTCGCTAAGAGTTCAGAATTATAATCCGTTAAAAACTGTTTTTGGAACTGCGCATAATTGTCCGCCTCTATGGCATGGCGGATCCTTTCCATTAGTTTAATATAAAAATACAAATTATGATAGCTCATCAGACGCACACCGGTAATTTCATTTAAATTTAACAAATGGCGTATATAGCAGCGGGTGTAATTTTTACAAACCTCACAATCGCAATTTTCATCCAAAGGCCGCAAGTCTTTGATAAATTCATTGTTACGTATAGTTAATTTTCCGCGGCTGGTAAAAGCGCTGCCATGCCTTCCATATCTGGTGGGAACACAGGTATCAAACATATCAATGCCCATGCCGACGGAACGCACGATTTGGTCAGGCATGCCTATGCCCATAAAATAGCGCGGTTTATCCGCCGGTAAGTAAGGAATGACCCAGCTTAGGACTTCAAACATTTCTTTGACCGTCTCTCCTACGCTTACCCCGCCGATGGCGTAGGCATCAAACTTGGCTTGCACTAATTCCTCTACTGATTGCCGGCGCAAATCCTGATAAGTAGCTCCCTGCACAATAGCGAACAAGCGCTGGCCGCGCTCATACATACCGGTTTTATGAAAATGCTCTTTACATCGAAGGGCCCATTGGGTGGTGCGCTTTAAACCACGCAAAGCTTTTTTGCGCTCACAGGGATAGGGTGAACATTCATCCAAAGGCATGACCATATCCGAACCCAGGACCTGTTGGATTTCCATCACTTTTTCTGGAGTAAAAAAATGCATAGAGCCGTCAATATGGGAACGGAATTTGATGCCCTCATCGGTGATCTTACGGAATTTGGTCAAACTGAAAGCCTGATACCCTCCGCTGTCCGTGAGAATGGTTTTGTCCCAATTCATGAACTTATGCAAGCCTCCGGCGTGATCAATGACATCCGTGCCCGGCCGAAGATACAAATGATAGGTGTTGGAAAGTACGATTTGAGACTGCATATCATGAAGGTCGACGCTGGACATGGTTTTGACCGTGGCGGTCGTTGCCACCGGCATAAAAAACGGCGATTCAACTGTGCCGTGCGGCGTGCGGATCACGCCCCGGCGGGCATCTGTCAGCGCATCTTTTTTTATAAGTTTAAAAAAATTCATATTAAAGGACCAACATCGCATCCCCGTAACTGTAAAACCGGTAATGTTTATTTGTGGCTTCCTGATAGGCCCGCATGATCAGATCATATCCGCCGAAAGCGCACACAAGCATCAAGAGAGTGCTGTAAGGCAGATGAAAGTTGGTTAAAAGCGCATCCGGCACCTGAAATTGATAGCCCGGGTAAATAAAAATATCGCTGTCCCCTTGCAAAATTCCGCTGTGTGCTACTGATTCAAGCACACGGCAACTTGTTGTTCCGACAGCCACCAAAGGCCTCGAATCTTTTTTAGCCTGCAGGATATTCTTATACACTCCTGGTTTGAGGCTGTAAAATTCCGTATGCATGGCATGAGAGCGTATATCGGCACTTTCAACAGGTTTAAATGTCCCATAATTAATGTGTAACGTCAATTCTAAAAATCGATGCCCCTGGCTTTTTAGTTCCGTCATCAGATCGCGGGTAAAATGCAGTCCCGCGGTGGGACTTGCCACCGACCCCGCTCTTTTGGCATATACTGTTTGATAATCTTCACGGTCACGGATGGTGTCCGGTCTTTTGATATACGGCGGCAACGGGATGTGCCCTATTTTTTGAAGATGGCGGATGATATTTTTCTTGTTAAAACGCACGATGCGCTTTTCTTTGTCCGTGACAACCGCGCTGATACCGTGGCCGAAATCAATGGTTTGCCCTTCACAAACCTTTTTGAGGGGGCGCAGCAAAACCTCAAATGAATAGCCGTCCTCTAAGGGGTTTAATAAAAATATCTCTATAGCGGCGCCGGTCGGCTTATGCCCCAATAAACGCGCCGGGATCACACGACTGTTATTGACCACCAAATGACAAGCCTTTGGCAGATAAACCCCCAGATGATCAAAGGTGTCATGACGGATACAGCCATCTTGGCGGTCGATGATCATAAGCCGGGCATGGTCTCGACGGGCACAGGGTTCTTGGGCGATCAGCTCCGAAGGCAGCCGATAAAAATAAGACTCCAGTTGATGGACATCACGGGATGTTGCGCGCGAAGGGATTGCTTTTGTGGGTAGTTTTTGATTTTTTAAGGTCATAATAATTGATAAGTTCGGAACGCGGATAGTAATAAGCTAGGATTTGCTGATAGGTAAATTGCTGTTGGGCCATCCCTAAAGCGCCCCATTGGCACATGCCTACCCCATGCCCCCAGCCCTTGCCGATCAAATCCGCATAATAACCTTTCATGACAATTTCATAGTCATTGCTTTTAACGACATTAGGGCCCATGACTTCCCGGAAATCTTTACCCTTAATGAGAAGTTCCGGGCCTTGGGTAGGGGTAATTTTCAAATAGTTGATCCGCTCGCTGCGGTCGCGGTCAACAATACTGATGTCCTTGATAGTGCCGATCTTATATCCGTGACGGTTGAGTATGTCCTGAATGTCTTTGAGACGGAAATTTTCTTTCCAGTGCATGTGCGGTGAATTTTTGCAAAATGGGCATGGCACGCCTCGAAGCGGCGGGATGTCCGGGACATTCCATAATTCACGCGCATCCTCGGTCATGCCGCCGCAGGTGGCATGAAAATACGCCGGTATGATCTGGCCATTATAGGTCAATATTTCCCCACGGGTGCGGTCAACGGCTAAGTCCGTACGGTAACGTTCGGAGTCACGCCCGCCGTAAACCTGCGAATAAATATCATTGGTGACATCATAATCTTTTCCTGAAGGATTGATGGAATACAAAGCATAAGTACGGGCAGCAACAGCCTGGGCTTTTAACGCTTCCATCGGCCAATGATGGTAAACTTCATGATACAGCACGCCTTTAATGTAATCTTCGACGTCAATATTGTTGACCGCGGTGATCCGGTTGTCCGGCGTACGGATAATGGTCACTTCCCCTCTAAAAGGACGATCATCAATGGTGATAGAGGCATCCTTAGCAGGTTCAATAACAACACTTTTAACCGGATAAACATCCAGGCCTATTAAAATGCCGCGGTCTAAAAGCCTCACCTTGCTTTCCGCTAATCGTAATCCATGGGCGATCACATGGCCGTTGGACATATCACGCAGCCGATAGGCCCCGTTAATGGCTAAAACCAATTCCCTGGAATCGCGCACAATAGCGACCCGGACTATTTGCGGCAGGTTCAAGGATGTTTGATTGTCGGCATGGATCGCGCCCGCCGCCAACACTGTTAAAAATACAAGACCTGATAATATCTTTCTTCTCATTTTTTTCCCATCCAATACATGATCGCGCTTAGAACGATGCTTAATAAAATACAGGTAGTCAGCGGAAAATAAAAGCTAAAGTTTTCTTTTTTGATAAAAATATCCCCGGGCAATTTTCCTGCTCCCGGTATCCTGCCTGCCACCGTTATAATGATCCCAACGATGACCAAAACAACTCCGATAGCAATGATCGATTTCCCTAGATCGCCCAATATTCCCTATTCCTTGCTTGGCGTTGCTTTATTTAAATGTTCAAGGGCCATCGTGGTCAATTCACGGCCCCTGGAAGTACGGCGTAAAAATCCGGCTTTTAAAAGATAAGGTTCGATCACGTCGTCGATCGTATCTGTTTCTCCATGTAAAGTCGCGGCCAGGGCTTC
>CAYNGE010000137.1:0-3837 GCA_964396865.1 uncultured Planctomycetales bacterium | reverse complement strand
CTTTCCTTCATTTGGAATTATCCAAACATCAATAGACCAGCTGTCGTAAAAGGGAGTCACAAGGCCGCGAGGATCTACCAGAGGAAATTCAGTGCTGTCAGGGATGCCCAAAGCTGTCCAATTTCTATGGGTGAGATTAATTTGAGTTAATGAAAAAGACCGTGGAATAAACGCATCATTACGCGGATCATATTGACATTCCACCCAATAAGGCCAGACCCAATCCAGATTATGTTGGATGGCCAAACTATTGATCAAGCCGCGGGCGTATAAAACAACACCTGAACGCAACAGTTCCGTTGGGATTGTTATCTCTGAGGGTTGAACAAAATTCTGCAACTGAGAGATGATCTTAACAGGGTCCAAAAATCCATGCTGGCGCGCAACAACCCTTACTATAAATTTCAAAGGGGACCATTTTCGCTCCTCTTGGGTCCTAAAAACCCACCATTTAAAGCAAACGAAGGTAAATAAACCTGTTACTATCGTCGCAATGATCAAAGCTAAAAGAACAGAACCGGGCCGCAAGTTGAGGATACTTTGATTTACTAAAACATTAATTCCTAAGGCAAAGAAATTGATCAGGGCATACCGGCCGGCTTCGGTATACGATGTCTGATTGTTTTTAAATACCCAATATTTACCAAGCACATACCCGATAATACCTGCGCACGTAAAAGAGATGGCTTTAGATATGCTAAAGGGGAGAAAATGAAACAAAATATAATAAACGCTAAAGTCTGTTGCATTGACAATAGTCCCCGTAATTAAAAACCGGATAAACTCTTTTCTGACATTTTTATCAATTTTCAAATGGGTGTTCCTTTTGTCCATATATCATCCCCCATTGGATATACTTAAGCTATCTACCCTCTGCCACAAGTCCGGGAGGGGCCTTGTGCCATTTATACCCTGCTGCCGCGTCGTCATATCCGCGTTTAAAGAGTCTCTTCATTTCCTGCGTATCGAGCATCTCTTTTTGATTAGGCACAAAATCTTCCGGAATATACGCTAAATTATAATCCCACCCTTTTTCCTTCGCGTATGCGTAAACCCTGTAAGTGTCCCCGATCATTTTTGACATTCCATTGGTTTCGATCAGACGCGAGGTCATGTCCACCATATTGTCTGTGACCTGTCTTGAGTGCGGTGACATATAACACAGATTAAGGACATATAACCGCGTTTTGGATCCTCTGGGATTTATCTCAGAGAATTGGGCTATAGATCCCGCCCCTTCCATTAACTGAGAAATATAAAAAAGTCCGCTAATAACCCCGCCGTCAACATGCATCTCCTCATAACGCTTGCCGCCGGCTTCAACTTGAAAATAGACCGGAGGGGCCATGGCTGGAAACGAGCATGAGGCCAGAATTATTTTGCGAAACATCTTTACCGAATCAGGACCTCCTTTGGATGCAAGCGCTCCCATGTCCCATATCACAAACCCCTGGGCATCAAAATCCGTAGTTCCCACATAGAGCCTGCGCCCCTTCCTATATTCTTGTGCGATCTTCGCCAATAAATTCTCATCGACTATATCATCGATTTTTTTAGCTAACGGGGCTGTGCTATACACAGAATCCCCGAATAGGACGCTAAACATGCTCTTCTTTTTGAGAACATCTTGGCTCGATATCGAAGTAAACAGGTCCGCGATCCGGTCTTCATAGTCTTTTCCTGCAAACGTGGCAACAGCGATCATCGATCCGCTCGAATAACCTGTCACTATTTTAAATTGCGGCCGGGAGCCTTCCTTGGACCACCCTTTCAATAACCCTATACCGTAAGCGCTGTTCGATACGCCCCCTCCGACAAGGAGCGCGGGATAGGTCTTTATACCATCAACGAGATAGTCTGACTTACCTTCCTCTTTAAACGAATCTATCAGGCTCTGCCGCACCATAGTGTAAGAATCGGGCTTACCTGCGTAGTAACGTATATCCGGCATACCGGCAACGACGGCCGTCCCGACAAGATTCTCCGGTACGGCATGCCGCACATGGGCGCAGCCTGATGATGCCCAAAGACAGGTTATTATGATAAGTAGATGATATAATCTCTTTTGTTCCATTAATAGAATTATAAGAATATATAAAAATTAAATCAATGATACCTAGGTATAATCGTAAGTTTTTACGGTTTCGCGTAGAAAATTTGTCTTTGAAGTGATTGGGAAGAAATAAGCAGAGAGATCAACGTGCCGATCGATGTTTTTTTATATTTTCCTGATTACTAATGCCGCATTTTTGCCGCCAAAACCAAAAGAATTTTTTAGGATCGTTCTTGGATTAGCCGTGATGGCTCTATTGGGAACATAGTTTAAGTCGCATTCAGGGTCAGGGGCCTCTTGGTTGATCGTCGGATGAATAATGCCTTTTTCCAGCGCAAGTAGAGCGGCGCAAATTTCTAATACTCCTGCAGCGGCAATGGTGTGTCCGATCATTGATTTTGTGGAAGAGATCGGAATTTCTTTAGCCCTATCGCCGAATACCCTTTTAATGACCATGGTTTCGATTTTATCATTCAGCGGGGTTGAAGTACCATGGGCATTGATATAATCGATATCTTGCGGTTGGATCCCGGCATCCGCAATAGCCAAACGCAAAGCCCTTTCTGCCTGTCGTCCTTGCGGGTCAGGACTGGTTATATGGTATGCATCGCAGGTAGAACTTACGCCAAGCATTTCTCCATAAATATGCGCCCCTCTTCTTCGGGCATGCCCTAATTCTTCTAAAATTATTACACCGGCTCCCTCGCTTATAACAAAACCGTCTCTTAACCGATCAAAAGGACGTGAAGCTGTTTGCGGCGTATCATTTCTTTTGGATAGGGCTCTTAAAACACAAAAGGAACTGACCAGCGGACCAAAAAGCGGCGCATCGCTGCCGCCCACAACAACTGAATCTACGACATCCTTTTGGATTAAATCCCTGGAAAGGATAAGCGCGTCCGAAGAAGATGAACATGCGGTAGATAAACAAAAGCTGGGTCCATGCAAACCGAATTCAAGGGAAATACAGCTTGCCGAAGCATCCGGAAAAGAAGCAATAGCGCTAAAGGTATTAATTCTCATTGGGCCTTTAGTGCGGTAAACATTTTCATATTCATCCAAAATAAAGCCCTTGCCGGCCATAGTAGCTGCAAGGATCACGCCGATCCTTTCCCTGTCACAAGCAGCAAAGTCTAAACGGGAATCTGTACAAGCAAGCTTGGCTGCTACCACGGCCAGATGGGTTGTACGGTCCATTCTCCGGGCCTTTTTGCGCTCGATAAATTGAGAGATATCCAGGTCCACTTCACCGGCAATTTGGGTAGGAAGCGGGGTAGGGTCAAAGCGGGTGATCCTTCTGATCCCGGATTTACCTTCGGTCAATGCCTGCCAAAAATTCTCTTTTCCAACAGCATTGGGAGCAACTACTCCCAAGCCGGTGATCACTACGCGGCGCTTCGACATTTTTGAGATGCCTTTCTTTCATTAAAAGCGGAATTATATCACACCCATCGAGCTTTGCAATGAGTTAAAAAGACCTCTCTATTGTTTCCCTTTAAGCTTTATGACCTCTTCCCTTATGCTTAACGCCACTGCTTCATAATCATCTTTGGCTCCCAGTCTTAGTCCCTCTTTCTTAAGCTCTTGGAAATCAAAAGGACTTCCAAAAATTATTTTGATCGGATACGCTCTCGGGAGCGGCTTTGTCCTCGGCCAGGATTCGTATGAACCTGTTATTAATACAGGGACCAACGGAATATCCAGCTCTTTTGCCAATATCCCGACCCCTTTTTTGAATTCTTTAATATTCCCATCAATAGTTCTTTGAGCCTCCGGGAAGATAC
>CAYNGE010000136.1:0-3893 GCA_964396865.1 uncultured Planctomycetales bacterium | reverse complement strand
CCAGTCATGGCCATGGATCACATCAAAAGGTCCGATATGATTTTCGGTAGCTAGAAAAGCGTCGACAAAAGAGCGGCACATATTTGCGACTTCATCTATAAAATCAGGATTTCCGGCATAAGGACACCGGTGGTAATGCACCCCGTGAATTCGTTCATAAAGAGGCTGATCGGAATACGCCATGCGCGTAAAAACATGGACTTCGTGGCCTTTACGTTCCAAGGCACAGGCAAGCTCAGTGACATGGAAACCGATGCCTCCCACAAACACCGAGTGGACCGCTTCCCAGGAAAAAAAGGCAATTTTCATCCCTAACCTCTTGTCATTAAAAGAGTAATATAAAAGAGAATGTGATTATAGCAAATACTTTAAATATTACAATTTATTTTTAAATAAGAATAAAAGGAAGGAGATTAACTGCAGTAAACATTCAATGTCTGATCAGCAATGGTGTCCCATGAATGGGCTTTTTCAACCGCTTCGCGTCCTTTTTTTCCCATCCAGCGCGCATGATCAAAATTACTAAACAATGTACCTATTCCCCAGGCAATTGAATTCGGATTAGGGTACACCTTATATCCCGTCACGCCAGGCCATATCAGTTCGGAGGGACCGCCGTTTTCACTGGCCACAACCGGTCTTTCTGAACTCCATGCCTCCAAAACAACTATTCCAAAAGGTTCGTTGCGGCTGGGAATGCAGACGCAATCACTGGCCTTATAAAAATCCCTTAATCCCCAGCCATTCTGCTGTCCTACAAATCGCGTGGCGTGAGCGACGCCTAAGCGATGGGCCCGGTTTTCAACCTGCCTGCGCATGTCTCCTTCTCCGGCAAAAACAAATTTCGAATTTGAATGAGACCGAAGGACAAAGGGGATGGCTTCCATCAACAGGTCCGGCCCTTTTTGAGCGGTCATCCTTCCGGCAAAAAGAACGGTCGGGTCCATGGGTCCGATGTTAAACCGTTGTTTGACGCTTTCCACATCGACGGGGGCATCATAGTGTTTGTAATTGACCCCGTTATAAACGACATTTACCTTCCAATCCGGCAGATTGTACATCCACATGAGCTCATGCTTGAGGCTGTGCGAAACTGCGATCACTTTGTCCGCGCAATACGTGCCATGCCGTTCATGGTCACGGATCCTGGCGGCCCGGCCGTCATAAAAATTATTCCCGCACCGGCCATATTCCGTCGAATGCATGGTCAGGATCGATCTTCTTCCCCGGCCCTGCTTGATCCAGACCATCGCGTTTGAGGCCAGCCAATCATGGGCATGAACAATATCGAAATGAGCGCCCATATAATCTTCGACATGAAAAACTTCATGGACAAAAGAGCGGCACATATTGTTGACATCTTCGATAAAATCCGGATGGCCGCTGTAAGGGACACGGTGATAATGCACCCCGTCGATACGCTCATATTGAGGATGGTCGAAACGTGCCATACGCGTAAATACATGGGTCTCATGGCCGCGGCGCTCCAAGGCAGAGGCGAGTTCCGTGACATGCGCGCCAACGCCGCCGACACTGATGGAATGCAGGGATTCCCAGGAAAGGATCGCAATTTTCATTCGCAGATGGTCCCCATAAAAATAGTTTCATGTTTAATGGACATATTGTTCTTCCATCACATAAAATTATATAAAAATAAAAGGGTATTATGTTACCATATTATTTTGAAATTTTCTATTTTTTTCTATTTTGGGGAGGTTTTTACGAAAAGCGGCTTTTTAACAGACAAATGAAGGATTTATAGCTGCGGATCTTTGACGATTTGCATAAAAGCATCAACCACCAAAGGATCAAATTGAGAACCGCTTCCGTCTTTGATGATTTTTAAAGCCTCTTTTTTATTGAAGGCTTTTCGATAAGGGCGATCGGAGACCAATGCCTGATACACATCGGCAACAGCCACTACTCTTGCCCCCATAGGGATCTGTTCGCCTTTTAAACCGTAATAGCCGCCTCCGTCAAAACGTTCATGATGATAAAGGACCATCGGAACGACTCCGCTTAAAGCATGCACCGGACGGATGATTTCCGCGCCGATTTGAGGATGTTTTTGGATTATTTTATATTCACTCTCCGTCAGTTTACCTTTTTTATGCAAAATTTTGTCCGGGATCCCGATCTTCCCCAAATCATGTAAAACAGCGGCATGTTCCAGGTCTTCAATTTCTTTGGGTGACAGCACCAAACCATTTCCCGTACGGGTCACCAGCACGATCATTTTCTTTGAATGGTCTCCTGTCGAAAAATCCCTGGCCTCGATCGTTTTAGCAAAGGCATAAATAGATTCAATGAGAGAATTGCTGATCCGTTGAGACATTTTAGAAAGTTTATTTTTTAATTTCTCAACGCTCTGCGGGCCTCCTTTATCCAATTCCTCTTTAATTTCCCTCGAATAAGCTTCGTGGGCCGTGTAAATCCTATTGCCGCCCTCTTCTTTGGCGCGGGAAAGGGCCCTGTCCGCAATATCAATAAGACCGTCATCCGCCTCTGTCAGCTGGTCGTCCGGAAAACTGGCGAGCCCCATACTGATCTTCAGGTTGATCTTCTTGCCGTTCTCATCAAAGATCTGCTCGTTGATCTTTTCTAACAAACGGCGGCCGAAGATCAACGCCCCTTCTTTATTGGTATCCAACAGCAAAAAAACGAATTCCTCTCCGCCGTAGCGCACCACCACGTCGCTGCCGCGGGTGAATTTCAGCAGAAACTGCCCGAAATTGTTCAAAATAAAATCTCCGTACTGGTGCCCGTAAGCATCGTTGATCGACTTAAAATAGTCGATGTCCATCATGATCAAAGAGATCGGCATGGCATGGCGTTTAGACCGGCTTAATTCCTTGTCCAGCCGCTGCCTTAAATATCGATAGTTATAAAGCCCTGTGTGAGGATCTATTAAGCTAAGTTCCTGAAGCTGTTTTAGTAAATAGTGGTTCTCGAAAGACAACGACTGCATCTTAAGGGCTTTTTGAATGGTCACTTTTAGATCGATGGGATTAAACGGTTTTTGTAAATAGGCAAAAGTCCCTTCATTTAAAGCCGCAATGGCTGTGTCCGCCGACGCAAATCCCGTAATAATAATGACAAATGTATCCGGATGAGGGGCTTTAACAGCTCTTAATACATCCAACCCGGAACCGTCCTCTAATCTTAAATCCACCAAAACAATATTATAAAATTTTTCGCTGATCTTCCTCTTGGCTTCAGCAACCGTTTCAGCTGTAAAAATACTGTACCCGTCCTCCTTTAAAATATCGCCCAAAGAGCTGCTCATCTGAGGATCATCATCCACAATAAGGATTGTAATATTTTTACCTGAAAATAATCCGTTATTCATTCTCTCGCCGCCAATTTTACTTTTTATAAAGCTCCCTAAGGTTCTTTATTATTTCATTACGTTGGGCATCCTGGACGACCAGGCCCCTGGCTTCATTGACCATCAGAACAAAAGCCTCTAATATGGGTATCTGCAAATTTTCAGTATTGGAATAAAATTTATTAAGATACTTCATTGTATTTGAAACGCTTCCTTTGGACGTAATAAAGAAATTTAATTTTTTAGGTATGTTCCTGGTCTCCTCTTCTTTTAATCCCGCCGGCCCGTAGATCAAATTTGTCGATATACATACTTTTATGCCGTCCTTAAAACCGAACAGAAGGGTTTCTTTTTGTTCTTCGTTGAGGCTAATCCAACAGACCCCGTTTAATTTGTCATGGGTATAAAAAGAATGGTTGTTTAAATAATACGCATAGGAAGGCGAGCATAAACATAAAACGAACGAAATGACAATTAGGATTTTTTTCATAACGGCAGCTCCTTAGTTTTAATGGCGGAGAGGTCGGGATTCGAACCCGAGGACCCAGTTACCCAGGTCAATTGC
>CAYNGE010000135.1:1767-3957 GCA_964396865.1 uncultured Planctomycetales bacterium | reverse complement strand
GGGGTAAACCACTTGTTTAAATGCTTTGGCTACTTTACTTTTGCCTGATGCCGGAGAAATTGAGATCTTTTGTTTAAGGTCCCTGCCGCGTAATTTTAATGCCGTACGCAGTTGGATCAATATGTCATCGGGTTATCCCAACTATGCTTTTAGCCTGACAGTCAAAGAGAATCTCGAATTTTATGGACGCCTGTACGGTTTAAAAGGAAATTCTTTGCAGCGAAAGGTCAAGGAAGTGGCTGGCTTGTTCGATCTGCAGGAATTTGCTAACCGCCGCTTTGATGAATTATCTTCAGGTACCAAGCAGCGTTTGTCCTTGGCCAAGTCGCTGCTTAATGATCCCAAGATCTTATTTCTAGACGAACCCACCCTCGGCCTTGACCCTGACGTGTCTTTGAAAACCCGCCAAATTGTGTTGGAAATCTTGCGCCGGCGCAAGATGACGGTGTTATTTACCAGCCATAACATGGATGAAGTAGAGGCCATGTGCGAAAGGGTCGCTTTTATTCAAAAAGGGCGCATTCTAAAATTAGCCGGTGTCAATGAGCTTAAAGTCCTGCATCATACCGATGATCTGGAAGAGATATTTATCCAATTGTCCCATCAAACCCCCGGGCCTTTGGTGCAAGAAGAAAGATTGACCGGGGTAACGACAAAGATCCTGCCTGTACCGGCCGGCGGAGGATTGCAGGCATGGATCAATCGGGCGTATGCTTTTACAGTGCGAAGCGCCATTTTTGCCGTGCGTAATTTATTCGTGATGACGGACATATTCTTCTGGCCCCTGATCAGTGTGATCTCTATCGGGCTTATGTCTCATTTTCTGCGTTTAGGCGGCCAAACGCTTGCTTTTGTGATGACAGGTGCCTTGGCCGCGGGGATCCTGCAGATCGCCCAGCTGGATGTCGGCTATACCATACTCTATGAATTATGGTCTAAAAGCCTTAAACATACTTTATTAACACCCGTCGGTGTTTCTGAAGGGGTGGCAGGGACTTGGGTGATCGGCATGGCCAGGGGATTGATCGCTTTTGTGCTTTTGATCACAGTGGCCGCTTGGGGATTTGGTTTTTATATGCCGGATGCACCGGCCACCATGCTTTTCTTAGGAGGGCTTTTTGCCTGTGCTTTTATTCTGGGCGTTCTGGTCAATATCCTTATTTTGTCCTTCGGCCAAAAAATGGAGATCACTGCCTGGATGTTCGCGCAGCTCTTCATGATCCTGTGCGGCATCTATTATCCGATCGACATTCTTCCGAAATTCTTTCAATACCTGGCATTGATGGTGCCCATCACGCATTTTTTGGAATTTTTCCGCCAAACTTACGGGTTTAAGGCCCATACCGCGTATCCTTTATTGTCCGGCTTTGCTTTGACCCTTCTCTATATAATACTCTCCCTGCGTCTTTTAAGGGCTGCCTATACCCGCGCCAGGAAGAAAGGCATTATTATTCGTTTGTCGGAGTAGCTCTTACAAACATAAAACCCTCTGAGTGCTTCAGTCAAAGGGTTTTATGAAACATACGGCAAAAAAGCAATTATTTCTTTTTTGCTGTTTTCTTTTTTTTCTTGGTGACCATGGTGATCTCCTTTCTTAAGGATTGATTCGTTATTAAGATATTAACACAGGATTGCTCTTATGCAAAAATATTTTCATAATTCTTTTTCTAAATTTATTTTTATTATCGATTTTTGTCGACGGAAGAATTAAAAATATTTTTTTTTATAAAAAAATGCAGGATGATTCTTCATTTAAGGACAATTTTCTTATGAATACGCCGTCTTTGTATATTCATATCCCTTTTTGCAGCCGCAAATGTTTGTTTTGTTCTTTTGTGATAGCGGTCGGCCAAGAGCGCGCCCGCGATAGTTATATAGCGGCCCTTGCCGGTGAAATGAAAAACTATCAAGGGGCCCGCGTTAAAACTGTTTATTTAGGCGGGGGAAGTCCAAGCATGCTCGATGAGGATCATCTGGAGACTCTTATGCGGGCCGTAAGAACAAATTTTTTAGTCAAGGAGAATGCCGAGACGACCATTGAAGTTAATCCCGAAAGCATCCATTTATCCAAGGCCCGTTTTTTAAAGGACATCGGATTTAACCGTGTCAGCCTGGGTGTGCAATCGGTCAATGGCCGGTATTTAAAATTCTTGGGACGGGCGCATGACGCGCAGGCGGCTTTGAAGGCAT
>CAYNGE010000135.1:0-1757 GCA_964396865.1 uncultured Planctomycetales bacterium | reverse complement strand
CCACGACACCCAGGCCGCCGATCAGATCAAGCCGACGACATCTGCGGCTTTGAAGGCATTGCGCATTTTACGCGAAGCGGGTTTTGCCAATATCAATCTGGATCTCATGTATGCATTTCCGGGCCAGACTATGCAAGAGCTGGAAGATGATGTGCGCGCGATCGCCTGCCAGGAAGCCGAGCATTTGTCTTTGTACACGTTAACCATCGAGCCTAATAGCCGTTTTTACGCCGCCGGGATGAAATTAGATACGGATGAAAAATTGGCTGACCATTATTGTTCCATCGCGCGGATCGTAGGTGAATATGGTTTTAAGCAATATGAGGTGAGCAATTTCGCCAAACCCGGATTTGAGTCCGCGCACAATATCAATTATTGGCGCGGCGGGTCTTATATCGGTTTAGGGATGGGGGCCCATGGATTTCTTGGAGCCAGGCGCTATTGGAACACTTCAAATTTACAAAAATATCTCCGGCAGGCGGGCAGTCAACAGACAGCGATCGAAGGATATGAAGATCTAAGCGAAGAAACCAGAGATACAGAAAAATTGTTATTTGGTTTAAGGATGGATCAAGGGGTCCCCGTAGGCCAGGTGGCGGCTTCTAAATACAAAGAGATCCAGCCCTTGATAGAGGGCGGATTCTTATGTTTGGAGAATGGTTTCTTGAAAACAACTCCTCGCGGCCGTCTGGTTTTAGATGAATTATCCAGCCGCTTGGTATGAGAGTGCGATTTTTTGCGAGTGCCCGAAAAGTTTGATGAAAGACGTCCTCAGGAGCTCGCGGTATTCTTCATTCATCTTTAAGCTTCGCAGGATCTTTTGCGCCTCATGAAGGCGGGTATGGATGGCGTCCAGCGCGTAGTCGAGGCTTTTAGTTTCTACAAAGATCTTCTTAATGGCTTCCAGGTCTTTGAGGGTTTTCGTTTTTTTGGCGAAGATCTTTAGAAATTCCGTTCGGCGCCGGCCGCCAAGAGCGCTAAAAGCACGGGTAACAAGAATGGTTTTTTTGCCTTCCGTCAGGTCGCTTAGAATGGATTTTCCGATATTAGCTTCCGTCTCAAAAATTCCGATAATATCATCCTGAATTTGGAATGCCTGACCGATGAGGATGCCGAAGCGCGAGATCTTTTTGATCTCCGGGGGACGGGCGCCCGCCAAAATAGCTCCGGTGACCATGGGGCAGTCAAAAGTGTAGCGCGCGGTTTTAAGCGTGTAATTCAGATAGACTTCTTTTTCATCGACCTGCGCAATGGATTTGGCGCCGGTGACGGTGTCGATGAATTCACCCATGGCGGTAAAGGCCGCGGTTTGGATGAAATATTTGAGGGCCCGCTCTTTGCGCTGCGGCGGCGCGTCAATGGATAAAAAGGCATCGATCGCCAGCGCGTAAACGATATCTCCGGCGATAATGCCCAGATCAATGCCTAATTTATCGGGATTTTGGGTCTTGACCGTGCGCGCTAAGATTTTGTGCATGGTCAGCTTGCCGCGTCGCAGGTCCGAACGGTCGATGATATCGTCATGGATGAGCATGAAATTATGTAAAAATTCCATGCAGGTGGAGGCATTGTAGAGTTTGCGCGAAATTTTTTTGGATAAAGGAACGTAAGCTTTATAAGTCAGGATCAAAAGCAGGGGCCGGATGCGTTTTCCCTCCCGCAGGGTAAATTCCCGGATGCTTTTAAATAGCAAAGGAGACACTAAATGCAGTTTATAATCTTTTTTGACGGTATCCAGAAAGGAGACAAGGCTTTTA
>CAYNGE010000134.1:0-4007 GCA_964396865.1 uncultured Planctomycetales bacterium | reverse complement strand
ATAACCCAAGTTGACGCAAAAAGCGTAAACAAAATAGGCTCTCAAATCGTCCGTGAGATAGTCCTTCCCGAGCTTGAAAAAGAAGTCAATGAGGGCAAGAATTTTGCTAATTTACGCCAGATCTACTCCGGCATGATTTTGGCTACTTGGTATAAACATGTACTTTGGGAGTCATTATTAGGAAAAATTTATGCTAATCAAGTTAAGGTCAAAGGCGTAGACCAGGATCCCCAAAATAATGAAATCATTTACCGGCAATATTTGAAGGCGTTTAAAAAGGGAGTCTTTAACTACATTAAAGAAGATGTGGATAAATATACCAATGAAGCAATTCCAAGAAAGTATTTCTCAGGAGGAGCGGTGAAAGGGTATAGCTTTACAGCTGGTTTTAATAAAACGTTGATAAGAGAATATTCAGATAGAAAGCCTCCTTCGCCTGCATTGTTGGCGGGTTTGCCTGATGTGGAAGATATTGACCGTGCCATCGTAGCGCTTAATGCTTCAACAGATCAAGACGTGGCGATGACGGCGAAGAAATCTGAGGATTTTGGTGAAATAAAAAAGATCGTGTTTGGTACAATAATGGATGATATAGGAAAAGATACATTTTTGGAACTCCCTCCTCACAAGCGCGCTGATGTAATTATAAATAAACTTGCTGAAACTCATAAACAATTACCCGCGGGCGCTTTGCAATTTCTTAATTATATTGGAACTCTTAAATGGGCAGATGCGTCTGCTGTCCGAGTTGCAAATTTAAGACGGAAAAAGAACATGACGCCCGATTTAAGATTTCTTGAGGAAGTATTGACTGCTAAGGAGATCAGCGCCGACGCTGCGATGACTACAAAGCAGCGGACCGCTGTTGTTGTAGATGATGATCTTGCTCTCCTTGATATAAATAAGGATGTGTTACAGGCGCAAGGTTTTAATGTTTTAACTGCAAGCAATAAAGATGAACTTAAAAAAGTTATGGCAGAGCATGGAGAGGAAGTATCTTTACTGCTCACTGATACAACCGGTTGGGTTGGGGACGTAAAAGAGGCGTTGAGTAAGGTCAAAGGACAAATTCGAATTATTGCTGTAAGCGGAGAGGACGATAGAAAGATATGGGATAGTCAAAATGTCCCGATTGACGATTTTCTTGGCAAGCCGTATGGAATTAAGCAATTAGAAGACGCTGTTGCCAAAATATTTCCTAAGGACGCGGCGATGGAAGCGCTTCCGGAAGAGGTGACGAGAATTTTACAACGCGTACGCGATCTTCATACGTCTCTTTATAGTTATACAATAAGCGCTAAGCACCGGCATAATACCCCCCTTCAAACGGACGGGGTTATATCACAAATAAAGGCATTTTTAGAAGCACGTCAACGGCTTTCGGTAGACAATTTAGACATGTTAAAACAATTGTTAGCCGATCCAAGAACTGATTATTCTACAAAATTTCATGAAGCGGAAGGATTTGCAAATTTTTTAAGCAGTAGGCAAGAGTATAGTAGGCATTTTGATGGTCAATTAGGAGAGTTTATTAAGGCGGCAGTTCAATTAAGAACAAAAGATCACGCGATAAAGATAAATAGGATTCCTCCAGCGGTTGACAGGGTCGTCAGCTCTCCGTTCGGCGGTATCGATCTTAATGCCGCTAATTTGAATCTGCAAATTAAGCGTGATGGTAACGGCGTTCCTTTGCCTTTGGCCCAGCAGGACATGTCCCAACTAAACAGCATCCAAGGTTTTGTGCCGGAAATTATTGAAATTGTACCCGCTGTCAATGTGCCCATCATCAGTGAACTGCAGCAGAAGTTGCAGGCCACATCTGTTTGAAGCGAGGGATTGCTAAATTATAAGTAAACATTGTTTTTGTGATTTGGCGTTTGTGATAAGATAAATTTGTGAAGCCCCAATTTATCTCCATCCTTGTTTTATTATTTCTTTCTTCAGGCGCTTTAGCTCAAGAGCAGGCCGGTTATGAAACTTCTTCTCTCGTGGGACATTCCCTTCGCATGATGAAAACTGCCGGTTTTTGGATCAGCCGCCATCCATCGCCGGATGCCGTGATCATGGACCCGCAGGCCGTTGCCCGATTCAATGCCCGTCTGCGGAATGACAAGAAATTAACCAAGGATATTTTTACCATCGTTTGGGATTTAAAGACGCGATCGTTATTGAGGGATTTTCACAAGACTTTGTCGGATTTCACTCAAAAAGGTTTTTATACCGCTGAAGGCAGAAGGAATGATCAAGATTTTATTGACGCGGCCAGACGTAATATGGATCTAAGCGCATTGAGCAAAGGCATTATTCCCCGCTATGGCTTGGTGGTGCATTATGCCTATCAGCGTTTTTTGCCGACTAAGAAAGGGCTGTATCAACAAAAAGATGATCTTAATTTCGACCAACTGCAAAACAGCGCTTTGGATCCAGGCACGGCGGTTGTAGTCGTGCACACTTCCGCGGATGGCCGATGGTATTATGCGCTGACTGCTATCAGCGACGGGTGGGTGGAGGCCAAGAATATTGCTTTAGGAGACATCCATCAGGTCAGGAAATTTGCCGAGAATGAAGATTTTGTGGTGGTTATCAAACCTAAGGCGGATATTTTTCGAAACAAAGAGATGAGCGATTATTATGATTATGTCCGCATGGGTATGCGCCTGCCTTTATCTTCTCTTAACGCCAGCTGTGCGACGGTCATTGTTCCCGTAAGGGACTCCGGAGGGAAATTGGCCCTTAAAGAAGCTTACATGAATAAAGAGGATGTCCATCTAGGGTTTTTGCCGTATACCGCGCGCACTATTTATAAACAGGCATTGATGATGCTCAATCAGCCTTACGGCTGGGGAGATATGTACGGCGAGCAGGATTGTTCCAGATTTTTACAGATGGTTTTTGCTACGGCGGGGATCACCTTGCCGCGCGATTCCAAAGATCAGGCACAAGTCAGTAATGTCCAATCCGGTTTTGACGAAAAAAGTGATGTGAACATTAAAATAGCGGATATTCTCAAGGCCCCTGCCGCTTGCACACTTTTACCGATGAAGGGGCACATCATGCTTTATTTAGGCGCGGTCAATGGCAAGCCTTACGCCATCCATGACACCACAGTTTTAAAATTTGATCGTGTGATCATCTCGGACTTGTCCTTGGGGGAAGGAACTCAAAAAGGGTCTTTACTTAAACGCCTATCAAGGACTGTGATCGTTGAATAAGCCAACCCTCATCGTTAAAACTTCTGTTAAATTCTTTCAAGCTTCTTTGGCTCAGCCCTTTCGCGTAGCCACCGGCCAACACGATCACTTGGAAAATATTTTGTTTTCCATAGAATTAAAAGACGGCACTAAAGGCCATGGCGAGGCAGCGGTGGCCACACATATCACCGGTGAAACCGTTGAACAGACTTTAAAGAATTTAAAAAAAATCGCCTTTTGGGTCGAGGGATCGGCGATCGAAGATATTTTAGGTATTTCCGCGCAACTACACCAGCGGTTTCCCTTTAATAAATGTGCCGTCGCCGCAGTTGAGACGGCTTTCTTTGATGCGCTTACACGATATTTAAGTATTCCTCTATGGCGTTTGTGGACTTTAAGCCCTAAGCCTTTGCGTACGGATATAACCATCGTCATTGCCGACCTCGAGGAAACCAAGGCCAAGGCGAAAGCTTTTAAAGACCAAGGTTTCCACGCTTTTAAAATTAAAATAGGCCGTGACATGGATATGGATTTTAAACGGGTCGCGGCGGTTTATGCAATAGTTGGCCGATCGCAGATCATTCTTGATGCCAATCAAGGTTACTCTGCCCGGCAAACCCTGCAATTTTTAAGATCTTTAGAGAAAGTAGGCATTGTGCCGGACCTGATCGAACAGCCCGTTCCCAGCGCAGATCGGGAAGGTTTAAAACAAGTGACGCGTGAATCTAAGGTTTGTGTATGCGCGGATGAAAGCGCCTCATCGTTGGCTGATGCGCTGCGTATCATTAAAGAAAAAGCAGCGGGCGCCATTAATGT
>CAYNGE010000133.1:0-4017 GCA_964396865.1 uncultured Planctomycetales bacterium | reverse complement strand
TTTTGTCCCGAGCCAGTGCCCCCACTTTAGCAAATCCCACTAACTCGAATGGATCAAGGCTTATATCGACCCCCCCGGCTAACACAAGATCCATATTGCCCATTTTTAAAGCATCTGCAGCCGTGGCTACAGCCAACAAAGATGATGAACAAGCGCCATCAACGATATAACCACCGCCTTTTAAATCTAGATAGTTACAGATACGCCCGGCTATGGTATTAGCCAAGCCTCCGGCAAGAGAGTCTTCTGTAATAGGATAAAATGCTGATTTATAAATCTGTTCCATTTCCCCAGCAAAACGGCTGCGCTCTTCTATTCCCATGCCTAAATGTACTGCTGTAGTGTTTAAAGCCTTCTGAACATACGGCCAACGCAGACGAAGGGATTGTGAGCGTGTTTGTTCACCGGTCAAAGTATTGCCTACAATAACACCGGTATTTTGAAGTGGAATTTCGTTTAACTTATACCCTGCATCTTCGAAGGTTTTTAAAGCTATATCCAAGGCCAGCCAATGGGCAATATCCGTTGATTCAACTGTTTTCTTAGGAATACGAAGCTTCCCCCAATCAAATAAGAAGTTTTCTAAAAAAGCAGCTTTAATCAGGTAGGTTTTTTCAGGGGCTTTAGCATCATCATCATAATATTCACTTAAAGGAAGCCTCTGATCCAACATCCGACGAAATTGAATCCGGCGGGATAAAATATTCTCCCAAAGTTCCTTAATATTGGATGCGCCCGGATAATAACAAGCAGCTCCTATGACTGCAATATCCGATGTTTTATTTAAAGAAGAGGCGGCATTTGATGCTTTACTTACTGCAGCAAAAGAAGATTTTTTGTTCTTTTCTAGAAAATCTTCAACAATTTTCTTATAAGCACCGGTAATTTTACCGGCATTCTTCCAGCGATGGTAAGTAACATTGTGAACTTCCATCATCCTGCACAAAGCCAATATGGACAATTTTCTTTGTTGCCGAAATCTTTCAATTCTTTGTAATAATTGTAGGCTCATAATATTACGATTCTAGTTGTAACACTTGTAATTATAACAAGTGTAATAAACAATCAATTAAATGTCAAATAATCTTGCTTTTATTTTTAGTTCAAAAAGATGGGAACACTGACGTTAATACGCCGAATCAAAAGCATTTTTGATATGTTGAATGGCGGGCGGCCCCTGTTGATCCTGAAGGATCGAAATCACATCAAACCTTGAAGGGATTTCAATGGAATGGTATTTATATTTTAAATAAATTGCCGCCATTTGGGAAAGTTTCCGGATTTTCCAGGGATGCACGGCTTCATAAGGCTGGCCCTGCTGCAGGGATCGACGGGTTTTAACCTCAACAAAGCAGATCGTTCGGCCTTCCCGTACGATCAAATCGATCTCGCCTATTTTATTGCGAAAATTTGCCTCTAATATCTGATAGCCCTTGGCTTTTAAATATTGCCGGGCCAGGACCTCGCCATGTTCCCCAAGGGTTTTATTGGACATCATTAGTTGTAAATATCACGACGATGGCCGATTTTTAAAACATAAACTGTAACCGTATTTTGATCTACGGTATAAATAATTCGATAAATACCGACTCTTAAAGAAAAATTTCCTTTAAGACTGAGTTTTAATGGTTTGCCCCGGAATGGATTCTCCTTTAAAGACTCAAATGCTGCGGCTATGCGGGAAAAATGACTGCGATCTACGGTATAGAGCCTTTTATAAAAATCCTGTGCTTTCGATTGTATGATAAGCTTATACAATACCTAATTCCTTATGAATTTGTTCTAACGTTTTCCCTTTGCCTTTTTTCATCTCTTCCTCGGCTTCACGAATATCTGCCATCAATTGAGGATCGGATTCGATCTCCAAAGTTTCCAGCAAGCCTTCATAATCATCCATACTCATTATGATCGCCTCCGGCTTGCCGCGTCTGGTGATCACATAGCGGTCAAATTTTTTGTGGATATTGTTCATGACTTGGGATAATTTAGGGCGAAGCTCTCTAATAGATATTGTATTAATCATGATCATCACCTCCTGCTATAAGTGTACCATTATGCGTACACATATGCAAGAGCTAAACAAACTAGATTGACCGGGAATAACATGCTAAGCAATTAAATTGGCAATGGACCATGATGGTATCCAGATTGATAGAATAGATAATGCGATAAACGCCGACTCTAAAAGAATACTTTCCCTTAAAATCATATTTTAATGATTTCCCCTGAAAAGGATTTTCGCTAAGAGAAAAAACAGCTTCCTGCATACGATCAAAAAGGCCCTTATCGCTGTAATACAATTTTTGAAAAAACTCATAGGCATCCGGAAGAAATGCGATCTTATACAATGCCTAACTCCTTATGAATTTGTTCCAGATCCTTGCCCTTGCCTGCCCTCATATCTTCTTCGGCTTTCTTTAACTGTTTCGCCAATGCCGGGTCGAATTCGATTTCCAAAGTTTCAAGCAGTCCTTCATAATCATTAATGCTCATCATGATCACCTGCGGTTTACCGCGTCGGGTTATTACGTAACGGTCGAATTTTTTGTGTACATTGTCAACGGCCTCGGATAATTTAAAATGAAGTTCTCTAATGGATATCATATTAAGCATAGCAATCACCTCGCATGTGAAGAAGCTTAACAAATAAATGTTAATTTGTCAATATTTATATTGATTAATAATCAAATACGGTTTGTTACTGCAGGACCAGCTGTTTTAAGCATTCAATCCAGGCGGGCTGGGCATTAAGACTTTCCACCATCTGCCAACGTTCTCCCCCATGCTCTTGAAAAAGTTTCTTATATTCTATACCGATCTCAACCTCGGTCTCCAGACAGTCAGCTACAAATGAAGGAGAAAAGATCAGCACGTTTTTAACACCTTTTTGGGCTAATGACTTGACTATTTCATCCGTATAGGGCTTGATCCACGCCCCGCGGCCTAAACGCGATTGGAAACAAACCGTATAATCCCCTTCTTTGATGCCTAATTCTTCGGTCAACAAACGCGTGGTCTCAAAACACTGGGCCCGATAGGAATTTGGATCCTCAGGATCCTGATGCTCAGGCAGGCCGTGGTAACTAAACAAATAATGGTCATACCGTTCTTGGGCCATATACTTACGGCCTAATTGGGCAAACGCTTTGATAAAAAGCGGATGGTTAAAAAATTGGCTGACCAACTTAATCTCGGGGGCCGCTTCCCATCTTTTTATCTCTTCCATTACTTTTTGGATCGTTGAAACGCTGGAAGCTAAAGCGTATTGAGGATATAAAGGGATGACGATCAAACGCCCAATGGCTTTGTCTTTAAAACGGAATAAAACCTGCTTGATGCCGGGGTTTTGATAACGCATGGCGAGTTCTACTTGAAAATCCTCGCCCAAAGCCTGCTGTAAAAGCTTTTGGACCTCTTGCCCGTAAATTTTCAAGGGAGAACCTTGGGCTTTCCATAATGCACGGTAACCTTGGGCCAATTTGGGTGTTCGGAAAGGAGTGATGATCAAATAAACAAGCAAGAATCTGCGCCAAAAGGGAATGTCTATTACCCGCGCGTCCATCAAGAATTCACGCAAATATTTACGTACATCCGCCTCTGAAGGACTATCGGGGGTCCCTAAATTGATGAGCAAAACGCCGCTCTTGGATTTAGGCATAACGGACTTATTTATGGACCATCTCCAAAGGCGAAGTAGCTATCTCTAAAGTTCCGGTCACGATCTGCTTGACCATATAAAAACTTCCCTTCAGGAAGCCGCCGGCAAGAGCAAACGGCAAAAACTTGGCATTGGTCGTCTCCGTCTTCACATTATCGCTGACTTCCAGTGGAGACAACATCACATCTTTAAGACCCCCCTGAAATTTCCCAACGGGACCGGCAAAAGACGGTATAGACCACGCTATCACAACTAATGCAATAAGTAATGAGACCGTGCGTTTCAAAGGAAGAGTCATAAATTATTTCTTGACCGCGCTGAAACGCTTTTCAACTTCCTGCCAGTTGACAACATTCCAA
>CAYNGE010000132.1:0-4055 GCA_964396865.1 uncultured Planctomycetales bacterium | reverse complement strand
TTACGCTTGTGGGTCCGGATCTTGATCAGTTTTCTTTTTCTTCCGCAGGGCATAAAGCACACCTTCCTTAGAGTTAATAGATCAGCTTATTAAGCGAATATTCGATGATCCCCTCGGCCCCCAATTCCTTGAGCTGGGGAATGATCTTACGCACGGTCCCCTCATCGATGACTGTTTCCAGGGCCACCCATTGGTCGTTGACCAATGGCGAGATCGTCGGATTGCGCAAAGCGGTCAGGGCATTTAATATCTTCGATAAATTCTTACGCTCTACATTCATCTTAAGACCCACCATATTCTTGGCCTGCAAAGCTCCTTTTAAAAGCAGGACCACCTGCTCCATTTTCTTCTTTTTCCAGGGATCTTTAAGGGCTTTTGGGTTGGCGATAAATTGGGTGGTGGATTCGCATAAAGTTTCGACGATGCGCAATTTATTGGCGCGCAGGGAAGACCCTGTCTCCGTAAGCTCGACGATGGCGTCCACCAGACCCGTGGCCACTTTGGCCTCGGTGGCGCCCCAGGAAAATTCCACATCGGCATTGACTTTGTGTTTAGCCAAATATTTCTTGGTGACATTGACAACTTCCGTGGCGATCTTCTTGCCCTCCAGGTCTTTGACCGATCCAATGGGAGAGGCTTCAGGCACCGCTAAAACCCAGCGGACTTTATTGCTGGTTTGTTTGGCATACAAAAGCTCGGCTAAAGAAGTCACTTTAGATGAATTTTCTTCGATCCAGTCAGCGCCGGTGATGCCGCAATCCAAAGTCTCATCCTCGACATAGCGGGACATTTCCTGGGCGCGCAACAGTACCGGGGAAATTTCCTCGTCATCAATTTGGGGAAAATACGAACGGGTAGAAACTAAGACCTTAAAACCCGCCTTCTCAAAGAGTGCGATGGTCGCGTCCTGCAAACTGCCTTTGGGAAAACCTAATTTTAATTTGTTCATAGTCGGCAATTATATCCTTCGCCCGATGGGATGTAAAGTTATTTTCTGTCGCGCATTTCGGGTCAATGTTTAGAATCCTCTAATTTGGTTTCTTGTTCCCGCTCTTTGAACCGTTGTGCATCGATCGCTTCCTGTTGTTTCTCGCGGCTATCAGCCGCTATCTGATCTGTTGTCTGAGCCGAGAAGGTCTCCCCTGTTCGATCTTCAAAGCCTTGCATGCCCAAACGAGCGCTATCCAATAAATCATCCTCCGTAGTCCTAAAAAAATATCGATCCCGGAAATTTTCTGCCCCTGGCGCTTGAGTGAGTGTGCGAGAAGAAGAACAATCGGTGGTGACGTCTATCGTCCCATCCGAATTGACAACCTGGCGGGTACAATCATGTCCGGCGAATGCCAAACCGCTTGCCGCCACAATAAATGAAAACGAAAGTAATGCTATCCTCAAGAATTTTCTTTCCTTCACATCTATTCTCCTGATCTTTCTTACAATAGCATAAGGTAACATATTTGGGGAGATTAAGCAAATCCGGCGAGGTTTTTAAAGGTTTCGAAGGTTTGCTTGTCAAATTCCTTCGGCTCCGCTATAATGGCACAATTCAATTTTAAAAAAGATTGCTTCGACCCTAATGGTCCTGCAATAACACAGCTACGAGGTGATTATGCTTGAAGTATTGCGCAGAAAAGGCGTCAACAAAACAATCCTATGGTTCATCGCGATCGTTGTTATCCTTTCCTTCGGCGTGTTCGGCACCGCGTACCGCATGGACAACACCTTTAACAGCGCCGGCAGCATTTATGGCCATAGCGTGAGCATCAAAGACTTCCAACAGGCCTATCTGGACGCCCGGGACCAGGCCATTTTGATTTACGGCGATGAGTTTTTTAAGAACGGCAGCAAGCTTGATCTTGATGGGGAGGCCTGGGACTGGCTCATCTTGCTTAAAGAGGCGCAAAAACGTAATATTCAGGTCAGTGACCAGGAAGTCGTAGCCGCGATCGCCGCCATTCCGTTCTTCCAAAGGAATGGGCAATTCGATCAGATGCTTTATGAAGACATCGTGCAAAACCCCAGCGTCTTTGACCGCCCCACGCATGATTTCGAAGAAGGCATACGCAAACAATTAATGATCAAAAAACTGCTTAATAGCGTGGCCCCTGAAACGGTGTTGACAGATGCCCAATTAAAACAAGAGTATCAGAAACGTAATGAAAAGATCACCTTGCAGTATGTTTTGTTTAGCGCGGCGGATTTCGGCAAGAATGCCGAGGTCCGCGACGATGAAATTAAGAAATTCTATGCCCAGCACAAGGAAGAGTTCCGCGCAGCTCCATCCATTGTCCTTAATTACGTGCAAACCAAACAAAAAGCCCTTGCTGATACTCTTTCTAAAGAACTCTTTCCCGGATCTGATTTTGCCTCTGTCGCCAAAAAATTAAACCTCGAGGTCAAAACCTCGGCGCCTTTTAGCGAAGATCAGCCGATCTTGACCTTTGCTTCCAATCCCGAAAATATTAAGGAATTTTTCGCCATGAGACCAGGCGAATACTCCAAACCTCTGGAGGCCCCTGATGGCTGGCAAGTCGTGCAGCTCAAAGAGAAAAAGGATTCTTACGTTCCGCCTTTGGAAGCGATCAGGGATAAGATCAAAGATGCGGTGTTGCTGGAAAAAGGGTTTGCCATTGCCAAACCTAAGGCTGATGAAGCTCTCAAAGAATTGACCCGGCTCTTAAAGACCAAAGATTTTAAGGCTGCGGCCGCGGCCTTGGGGCTGAAAGCCGAACAAACACCTGCCTTCGGCCGTCGGGAATATATCGCCAACACGGGCTTAATTGCGGAATTCCAGCAGGAAGCCGACTTGCTTAACAAGGATCAAAGGCTCAGCGGTGTCATAGCCACCTCTCAGGGGCCTGCGATCATATATCTGGAAAAAATGGAAAAACCTGATGACACTCAGTTTGAATCGGATAAAGACAATTTCCGCCAAATGCTAAGCGCGCAAGAGCGTAATTCAACTCTCATTGCTTTCATGAGCCAGCTGCGCATGAAGGCCAATCTTATAAATAAGACCAAACCGAATAGTTGATCTAAACAAGCAAGGGTTTATTTAGCGCTGAAATGATCCTCAAAATCGGATGGAAATGCGTTGGTCACATCGCGGACAATGCCCTGCCCATCGATAAAAAACATCGTCGGCACCCCAATGAGATGATATGGCTCCTGCAGGGTCCCATTCTCATCAATAAAACTGGTTAAATTCATCTGTCGTCGAATGAAATATTCTTGGACAGCTTCTTTGCTCTCCCCCAGATCCACCAGGATGATCTTGATCCCCTTGCGTTGGGCTGATACAGAAGCCTTATCGATCTTTCCCAATTCTTCATAGCAATGCGGGCACCAGGTTGCCCAGAAAACCAAAATCCCTTTTTTCCCCTCACGCGCATTGATGAGGCTGGCAGACGTCCCGTCAGATCTGGGCAAAATAAAATCGGGTGCCGACTTGCCTATCAAAAGGTCTTCCGAAGGGTCTGTGGAGGCATACCCCATGGCCCAGACTAAAACCGGGCAAGACAGAAATAAAACTAATAAAATAAATCTCTTAAACCGCATATAACCTTCTTCCAAAAGCACAGCTGGAATCCAGCCATTTTAAATAATCCCCGCTGCCGGCGACAATGGGCAGTGCGATGATCTCCGGAGTTTCATAACTGTGCAAAGACCGTACTTGGGCCGACACTTTCTTAAATAAAACCTTTTTTGTCTTCATCAGCATTAAAACTTCCGGACTCCTATCGATCTTGCCCTGCCACCAAAATAAAGATTGGACCCCTTCTATAATATTGGCACAGGCGATCAATTTACTCTCAAGCAGCCCCCGGGCAATTTTGACCGCTTCTTTCTTATCTCTTGCGGTGACCAAAACGACTATAAAATCTTCTTTCATATTATACCAGCATCATTAATGATATCATGCGTCCGGCTTTGATGCCGTCCCGCCGAAAAGAAAAATAATTCTTGCCGCAGCAGGTGCATGCCCCGCACTCCATAATATTTTCTTTTCTGATGCCTGCCCGCAAAAGCTGATCGCGCAGGACGGCTATCATATC
>CAYNGE010000131.1:0-4059 GCA_964396865.1 uncultured Planctomycetales bacterium | reverse complement strand
TAAGATTTTTGACCAATTGTATGTGAACATGATCCGGGTGGGGGAAAGCGGCGGTATTTTAGCGGGCATCCTTGAGCGGGTGGCCATATATTTGGAAAAAAGCGAGAAGCTGCGTCAAAAAGTCAAGGGAGCAATGATCTATCCCGCAGTCGTTGTGACCATGGCGATGTTGATCACGATAGGGCTATTAGTCAAGGTGGTCCCTACTTTTGCGGAGATTTATGACAGCCTGGGCCAAAAACTGCCGGCCATGACCCAGACGTTGATCGATATCAGCAATTTATTGCAGCATGACCTGATATTCATCATTATCGGTATTGCGGTTTTGGTGTTCTTTTTTAATAAGTATAGGCGGACACCCGGGGGCCACCTTTTGGTGGATACTTGGCTTTTGAAGCTGCCGATCTTCGGGGATTTGATCTGCAAGGTTTCGGTCAGCCGTTTTTGCCGGACCCTTTCCACTTTAAGTCAAAGCGGCGTGCCTATTTTGGAATCTCTGGAGATCGTTGGCAAGACCTGCGGGAACCGTGTGATCGAGCTTTTAGTGGATGACATCAAAGTCAGCGTCAAGGAAGGCGAGAGCATTGCGGTGCCATTATCCAAAAGCCCTATTTTTCCGCTGATGGTCACCCGCATGATCGCCATAGGGGAGAAATCCGGCCAATTAGAAAAGATGCTCTCTAAGGTGGCCGAGTTTTACGACGAACAGGTGGATACGGCGGTGGAGGGTTTGACCAAATTAATCGAGCCCTTGATCATAGGGTTCTTAGGGATCGTGGTAGGGCTTATCGTTATCGCTTTGTTTATGCCGATCTTGACCATGACATCCGCCCTTAGCAAATAGATCGTTGTTGGTATGAGACCATGAAATATGTAAAGATCTTTCTAACTGTCATGCTGGCCGTGGCATCTTGCCGCTGTTGGGCCCAGGAAGATGTGACGGCTGCAACGGCCACCGATGCTTTGGGGACCGTACTGTTTAATTTAAAACAAAGCGTTGAACAATTGAACGCGGATAATAAGCAGCTGATCTTTAAAAACGATGCCATAAAACAAGAAATTAACCGGCTGCGGCAACAGTTAGGGCAATTGCAGCAGCAGGAGGATCTTTTAAATAAAAAAGCGGTGAAATTGCAAGACAGGGACCCAAACCGTGCCGGAGAGATCTCCCGTCTGGAAAAAGAGAGCCTTGATCTGGACAGGCGTATTGGAAAGGCGCAAGAGGAATTAAAATGGATGAAAATGATCTCTGATAGCCGGCGCAGGCAGGAATTGCTGCGTAAAGCCATTCTGGATTATGAAAAACAAGCGCCTTTGCTGCTCATAAATTAAAAATAGCAGCGGGCAGCCTTGACAGGGGCTTGGGGCCATGTTACAGTTAATTAGGTGTGTTATTTTTATTCACCTGGAAAGGAGGCAAGAAGACATAAAATTCAAAAAAAGGCCTAGCGCGAGTCATAGGAGAACACAGGTTTAGAATAAATTGTCATTATCTATTCTTTATAAATTCACCCCTTTTCTCCTAAAAATTTTTTACTAGGCGCAGCTTAAACAAAGGAGCGGTTCTATGAAAAGAATTAATTCCAGAAGTGGTTTTACGTTGGTCGAAATCATGATCGTGGTAGCGATCATTGCCTTGTTGGCCGCGATCGCCATTCCAAACTTGCTGCGTGCGAAATTATCGGCTAATGATTCCTTAGCCAAGGCCACGCTGCGCGCGATGTCCACCGCGTGTGAGTCTTACGGGACAGCTAATAACGGGAACTATCCCGGCAACATTGCCTCACTGACAAGCGCAACGCCGCCTTATTTGAATAAAGATTACTGTACCGGTGCTCCTGTACTTGCAGGATATCAGTATAGTTGTGCAGGTATGAGCAGCGCTGGCTATACGATTACGGCAACACCCGTGACAGTGGGCAGTTCAGGCACTACAGTAGAAACCATTACCACAGGGGGTGTTTTAACTCCGTAATTTTTTAGTTTTAATGTGGGAAGGAGCAGTCTTATGAAAAAAATAAATTCGAAAGGCGGTTTTACGCTAGTTGAGATCATGATCGTGGTTGCGATCATTGCCTTGTTGGCTGCGATCGCCATTCCCAACTTGCTGCGCGCGAGGATGTCCGCTAACGATGCCTTAGCCAAGGCCACGTTGCGCGCGGAATCCACCGCGGCTGAGTCTTTTGGGACAGCTAATAACGGCAATTATCCCACCGACATGAATTCATTGACAACGGCAACGCCGCCTTTTTTGAACAAAAATTATTGTGAAGGAATTTCAAATGCCGGATATATGTTTTACTGCACGACAAACGGCGCAAGTATGTCCACCGCCGGTTATACCTTCGTGGCAGTACCCGTGACACCGGGAAGTTCAGGCACTACAACGGAAACCATTACTACGGGAGGTGTTTTAAGTCCATAACCTTTCTTAGTTTTGAAAGACCAAAAGCGCCCCCATGCTTTTCTTGCGTCAAGCAAGACGTGGGGGCTTTTTTGGCGGTATCTTTAGATTGTGGGAGGAGGAAAATGGTATCCAATTCCAAAGCCACAACAATGGTGGAACTTATAGTGGCGACAGCGGTTTTTTTGATCGCGTTAACCGGTATTTTGTATAGTTATATGAAATGCCTGGAACTGCAGGACCTGGGACGCAATACTTCTCTGGCGACAGCGGCAGTCAAAAACGAAATGGAAACGATCAAAGACACCAGCTACTCTGCCATTTTTACAACATACAACAATGCGACCTTTACGGCCCCGGGGATCAATGGCACAGGGACCGTTTATGTCAACAACTCCAATCCAAATCTTTTAGTCATCGAGGTTGTATTTTCCTGGAAACAACCCAATGGACGGGTTATCCCGGGAAGCGGCGGACAGGGTGATTGCTATGTTCAAGTCACGACACAAATATATGGTTAGGGCAAGGTCCGGATTCAATTTAGTTGAGATGCTGGTGGTCACTGCTATTTTTGTGTTCGTACTTTACGCGTTTTTTAACCTTTTAACCCAAGCCCAGTCCAATTTTTTTAGTGTGGATGCCAGCATTGATATACGCAACAGTTTGCGTCTGGCCTCAGAGAAAATGGCGCTGGAACTAAGGAACAGCGGATATAAGAACGGTGTGGCCCAATTCTCTTTGTTGGCCGGACAGGGCACGGGAGGATCGGATATCATCCGCTTTTCCGTGCCTATCCTGAATGCGGCATGTTCCCAGACGGATACATTATTAACTACAAGCGGCGTCCCCGCTAACTGGGGCGCGCCGTTGACCTGGGGATGCAGTTGTATCAATTATGGGAATGCCTGCGGGACCTATTACACATATATTGAATATTCCATTAATGCTTCCTCTGTTCTTCAACGCCTGGTCCTTAATAATGCCCTTGCTGTAGTTAGCGGCGGCACAACCAATATAGGCAACTACATCGTTAATCTTAAGACGTCCTTAAGTCCTGACGGACACGTGATCACATTTACATTGACCGGACAGAAACTTTCCGCCATAGGCAGGATCGTGACGGCAACCTATACTAACGAGGTACTGCTCAATAATTTAAACGGGTGATATTATGAAACAGATCAATTTAAATAAAAAAGGCTCGGCGTTGGTGATCGCAATTTTAGTCGTGATGGTGGTGATGATCCTCTCGGCTGCTTATGTCGCAAAAGCGGTCCTGGAAAATGCGATGGCTCACCGTGAGATCAGCTCTGCCAAGGCCCTTTATCTTGCGGAAGGATCATGCCAAACAGGTCTTTATATGCTTAGTACTTTGATCAATACGTATTTGTTAAATACAGTGCAAGCCACCGCTCCTTCCACCATTGCTACAGCCGCGGCCGGTTATTCAGGCACTTCTAATCAATTAGGCTTCCTGGTTTCCTATGCTAAAAATGCAGGGGCCTCTGAGGTAGTTGCTATCCTGCCTGCCAGCGGAACAGGAAATCCTGTTGAGGTAGACTATCCATATTCCAATGCCTACAATCCATATACGGTCAGCAATCCGCTTCCTGTGACTAGTTCAACAAGCCTTAATGGAGGGACTTATGTGTATA
>CAYNGE010000130.1:0-4109 GCA_964396865.1 uncultured Planctomycetales bacterium | reverse complement strand
GCGGCTCTTCTTTATCCATGATAAAGAATAAATAGCCCATCACGCCGAAGGTGACTAATACAACAACCCCTAAAACAATAAAAAGGGCCATAGCAAAAATCCTTTCATTACCAGCAACTTTGAGTTTTTAAATACCCGCAATAATCCTTGACCGCGTCGGCAAGCGGCGTAAACGCCTTCGTATACCCGGACTTTCGTAATTTAGTCATGTCTGCCTGGGTGAAATATTGATAACGCTCCCGCAAAATTTCAGGCATTTCTATATATTCAATATGCGGTTTACAGCCGACCGAAGCAAACAACGCGTGGGCCAATTCATTCCATGTATGCGCCTGCCCCGTGCCTAAATTAAAGATCCCGTTGATCGCAGGATGGTCCATCAAAAACATTGCTGCGTCCACCGCATCTTTGACATAAATAAAATCGCGCATTTGCTCGCCGTCTTTATATTTGGGGTTATAGGATTTAAAAAGAGATATCTTGCCCTTGGAAACGACCCCCTCGTAGGCTTTGGCCACCACACTTCTCATATCATCCTTATGATATTCATTGGGTCCGAATACATTAAAAAATTTCAATCCCGTCATTTTTGTCTGGAAGCCATTATCCAGCACCCATTGATCAAATTTCTGCTTTGACGCTCCGTAAAGATTTAAGGGACGAAGCCGCGGGATCATGGATTCTTCATCACTATAGCCCAAGGTGCCATCCCCGTAAGTTGCGGCCGAAGAAGCATAGATCAAATGGGCATTGTTTTTAAGCGCCCATTGGGCCACAAAGCAGGAATATTCAAAATTATTTTTCTCGAAATAATCGGCATCCTGCAAAGTGGTGGAGGAACAAGCCCCCATATGCAAGATGCATTCGACATCGAAATCAAATTGGTCCCGCTTAAGCAATTTTAAATATTCCAATTTGTCATAATATCGCTGATAACGCTTATTGGCCAAATTCTTTTTTTTAGGATCATCGTCGCCTTGATAATGGTCGACTATGATGATATCCTGCCGGCCGCGTTTATTTAGTTCGGCCACCAAACAACTGCCGATAAATCCGGCGCCGCCTGTTACGACGATCACAATTAACACTCCTTTATTTAACCCGCATACGATCCGATAAAACGGGCGATGGCGACCCCCATTTGATAAGCCACATCAGAAGGGTCTTGATCTTTAAGATTGATGACCGCGTGGGTCTCAAATGAAAATATTTTTTCTCCGGTTTCCCGCATCCATATCTCGCCATCTACCGATAAATAAACCTCATTTTTGCGTAGGACCAGATGAGGGATACGCTCATGGCCATAATTTTCGATAAAACCTTCCAGCAAAAGATCAGGGTTCGTTTCATCATCTTGCGCAATGGTAAAATGGGTTTTCTCTTGGGGCAAGGCGTCTTGAATGCCTTTGATCAGCATCAAGGACAAACGGTCGGTTTTTTCATCAGCAGCGGCCCCTTCGCCCGGCTTAAAAGAGCCTAAAAGCAGGGCGCCCCCTTTTTTAAACGCCTCACTATTAATTAAAGAACCTGTGACAACGGGAGTGTCTATCCTATCATTAGTCAAAGATTTTGGAGGGATCGCTTTTTTGGCCGTTGAACAACCACAAATCAGAAAAAAAATAAACAAAAATAAAAGTTTTTTACCCACGAAGGAATATTAACACAGCCTGAAGAGAGGCTCAAGAAGTTTTAAGACTTTACAAATGAAGGGATTGCATCGCTGGAAGGTCAATACTATCCGTAGGCCGGCATAAATAATACCCTTGGCCAGCCTCGACTCCCAACTCAACTAAAATATCAAACTCTTGTCTGTTTTCAATACCTTCCCCCACGCAAATAATATTGTTTTCCCGGCAGAATGTCACGATCAGTTTGACAACACTCCTTTTAAAAGAATCCGTATGCAGTCCGCTGATAATACGCCTGTCTAATTTAACCACTTCCGGTCTTATTTCAACAATGGATTCCAGGCTCGAATAGCCCGCTCCCATATCATCCACCGCTATTTTAAAACCATCCTGACGGTACTCCTTAAGACGCTCAAAAAAAACATCATAGGCGATCACAGCGGAACGCTCCGTGATCTCCAGAAAAGTTTCACGGCTGGGCATCCCGTAACTGGAAAATAGTCCTTTGACATTTTTGAATTTTTCGTTTTCAACCAGATAAGGATCGCAATTTAAAAATAATTTCTGCCGGCCGTCAAAAATGTCACATACGGTTTTTAGCGCTTTACGCCAGCCGATCATTTCTATCTCATAATAAACGCCGTATCTTAATGCGGACCTGAAAAATATTTCGGGGTTGACCATCGGAGTGCTGGTCTGCGGACGGCTTAACATTTCAAGGCCCAATAAACTCATCGGCTTTAAAAAATAGATCGGCTGGAAAGCCACATTGACTGCTTGGGCCTCAATGATCCGTTTTAACTCACAAATAGTTTCCTGCTGCAAGGTGACTCCTTGGGAGGTGTGATTATAACGGCGTAAAACCACATCCATACGCGCAAAGAGCTCTTCGGGTTCAAAAGGTTTTGTAAGATAATCATCGGCCCCTAAATAAAGACTTTCGATCTGATTATTTTTATCCTGACTGCCGCTAATGATAATTATGGGAATTTCGCTTGTTTGGGAATTGGATTTAAACTGCTGACAAACCTTAAGACTTTCAAAATCAGGGGCCATCATATCCAAGAGAATAAGATCAATAGCGGGCGTTGCGGATTCCAGTGCCCGCGTACCCGGGGACACTACCTTGGTAGAGTATCCATGAGACCCCAAAAGTATTGTCAAAAGCTTAGCCAAGGCAGGTTCATCATCAACAATGAGAACTGTCTTACCATTGGTTTCTGCCATGATAATCCTCTTCCTTAATTAGAGAATCGGCCCTTTGAGAATCCTTAGATTAACAATTCAATTATACCTTAAAATTTATCCATAAATTAAATATCAGCCTAAAACATAAAAAATTTTTAAACTATCATACGTTTATAACTTGCTGTAAATAAACAAGTTATAAATAAAGTTGGGTGTATTGTAGAAAGCGCTTACTCAAAAAGAAGAATTAATGACGCAGATAATCAGAAAAATGGAAGATGATACCGTCTTGCGTGTATTGCTCCGATGTGCTGACAGGAAAAAAGTGCCGGCTGATGGGCGGGAAAAAAGCATCACAGCCGTATTGCCCCTCTATATGTGTCACATAAAGCTTCTGACATAAAGGATGATCGATAGCATGGGCATAAATTTGCTCCCCTCCTATAACAAAGACATTCTCTATGACCGGTTGTGACAACTCATCTAAAGCTTCATCTAAACTGTGGCAGGAAAGTACCCCTGAAGGCAAATTAAGCAAGCCTTTCTTGCTTAAAACCACATTCACACGTCCCGGTAAAGGACGGAATTTTTGAGGCAGGGTCTCCCAGGTCTTTCGGCCCATGATCACGGCATTTTTTTTAGACGGATCCTTCAGGGCGCCGGTAATGTCTTTAAAATGCTTGAGGTCCAAAGGCAAATGCCAAGCTAATTGTCCATTTTTACCGATCCCGCGGTTAGAATCAAAAGCCACTATAATAGAAAATGAGTTCATATTAAACCGCAATAGGGAATTTAATAAAAGGGGCCGGCTGATAACCGATCAATTTAAAATCTTCAAACTTGTAATCAAGAACATTTTTCTTTGGAATTTCCAAACGCGGCAAGACCGACGGCGTGCGCTCCAACTGTATTTTGAGCCCTTCAACATGATTAAGATAAACATGGGCATCTCCCAGTGTATGAACAAATATGCCGGGTGTCAGATCACATTCACAAGCCGCCATGGTCATCAACAGCGCATAACTGGCAATATTAAAAGGGACCCCTAAAGCAACATCTGCGGAACGCTGGTAAAGCTGACAATCAAGCCGGCCATTGACCACGTAGAATTGAATGAAGGCATGGCACGGAGGCAGCGCCATTTTGTCAATATCCGCCACATTCCAGGCGCTGACAATGATCCTGCGGGAATCAGGATTGGTTTTGATCAAATGAAGGGCATTTTGAATTTGATCGATATGCTCTTTTTGATAACGGCCCGACTGGCCGTCTAATACGAATTTTTCCCACTTG
>CAYNGE010000129.1:0-4153 GCA_964396865.1 uncultured Planctomycetales bacterium | reverse complement strand
TTGCTCCTGCGTGGACAATTGATTTCTGGCAGGCATGGGTCTATATGTTCGTTTTTGGCGCGTCAGTTGTGCTGATATTCGTCTATTTATATAAGAATAATCCGAAGCTCCTCGAACGCCGATTGAACAGAACAGAGAAAGAAAAAAGTCAAAAGCGGATACAGCTTTACATATCCATTACATACATTAGTATGTTTATTCTTTCTTCACTTGATCATCGTTTTTTGTGGTCAGATGTTCCGTTTTCAGTAGTGATGGCAGGGGACGTTTTAGTAGCGCTCGGATATCTCATCATCTTTATTGTGCTAAAAGAGAACACTTTTGCCGCCGCAACGATTGAAGTAGCTCCTGATCAGAAAGTTATTTCAACGGGAGCGTACGCGATCATTCGCCATCCTATGTATTTGGGGGCGGTTGTCATGCTTTTTGGCACACCCCTTGCGCTGGGATCATGGTGGGGGCTCCTTATATTCATCCCGATAACTTTCATTATAGTGTGGCGAATTCTAGATGAAGAGAAGTTCCTTTCTCAAGGTTTATCAGGCTATAAGGAGTATTGTCAAAAGGTCCGGTATCGTCTGGTGCCGTTTATTTGGTAAAGGGGATGTTGTATTATTTTGATTTTATATTATTTAAAGGAGGGGGCATTATGAAGAGAGCTTTTGTTCTGTTGATGTCTTTGGCTTTATCGGGGTGCGTTAGTACGTATGTTATTAAAGAAATTCAGGTTAAGAAAGATGCGAATGGAAAAATAATTGAGACTGTCCAAACCGAACGCACGATCCAGGCGGGTGTTACGAAAGGCATGAAATTTGATTATTTGAAAAATAAACAGAGTGACACGGCCCCTGCCGCTATTTGTTATTACTAAATCTAAAAATGACAAGAAATGTCAAAAGTAAGTGGAAGTAAACCATTTAACTAAAATTAAAATAAAATATAATTAAAGTGTCATTTCATATTTTATTATGATTCGACACTATTCAACAAGACAGGCAATGGATATTGCCGAGCAGCGCAGGCGGCTCAAAGAGGAGGCTGTCAAAAGAGAAGCTGGGCTTAACCCTCCGGAGTCTAAGTCGAATTGTGTCCCGCAAGATCCCCATCTGCCGCTTTTACCTGCGGCGCACGCTTTTCCAGTAAGGCCTACGAAAGAAAATGTCAAAGTAATGAGGGATAAGAGTTCCATCCTTGTAATTGATCTAACGGTATTTTTAGTCTTTGTTTTATCGTTCATGACATTCTTTTTATTGCCCTTCATTAAATTTCCGGGATCTTGGGTGAATATAGCGGCGGCAAAGCTTAATGGCGTAGTTCTTTATGGAAGCTCTTTTGTTTTAAAAATTATTCAGGGATCCTGTTTTATAATGGGATCTGTTTTAAACACCTATTATTATAAAATTTCTTTACAGGGTGATCGGGTGGCATTTTATTCGTTGGAATTGTTTATGGTTTATGCGGTGCTTTTTTTTTCAAAAGACAACATGGATAAGGCGGGGAGAGTTCCTTATTTCCTTAATTTCATTGGTTATAGTCAGTAATATTCTTCGAGTAGTGGCGGCTTTCGGGTTAGCTTTAAATTATGGCACTGTATTTGCTGACCGGTATTTTTATGGCGTTTCAGGAGGCGCGGTTTTTATTATAATTATTTTAGGGGTCATGTTCCTCATTGCGGTCCAAAATAATCAAAATTACCCACACAGAGACCCAAAGTAAGTTAAAACTAAGAATTTGTTAACTACAAGTTAACAAACTGCCAATTTGTTAACTTGTACTTGACAAACCCCGAAAAGCATTGTATACTTCAAAAAAAGAGGAGAATTATGACTGTCATCGGCGCAAGCATTAGACGTTTAAGAGAAGAGCAGGACATGACCCTTCGGGAAATGGCCAAGGATGTGGGCGTCAGCCCCAGCTTTTTATCTCAGGTAGAACAGGGCAAGGCCTCGCCGTCTTTAGCTACCCTTAAATCCATTGCGGACCAATTGCAAACGACCGTCGGTCGTCTGATCGATGATGATGGGGCCCAGGCCGGGGATCGGCTGGTGACAACCGAAAGACAGCGCAAGGCTTTTAAGCAGTCAAGCAGCGGCATTCAAATGTATCTCTTGTCGGAGTCAAGCCCCCATAAACAAATGCAGCCTTTGCTTTTTAAATTAGGGCAAAGCGCGGCTTCAGGGGAATCGACCTATTCGCATTACGGCCAGGAATTTGTCCTGGTTTTGAAAGGTTCCCTGGAGATCACGCTAGGAGATAAAAGTTATAAAGTTAAAAAAGGGGACAGTATCTATTTTAATTCCAGCACGCCGCATTCGTTTAAAAACCTGTTTAAAGGACAGACGGAAGCTTTGTGGGTGGTGACACCGCCTAGTTTTTAAAGATTTTTTTTGGCATGATTGTTAATGTACACTTAATATTGTTAATCATAACTTAATTATTAACAACTCAAAGGAGTGGACCATGAAGAAAGTAAAAAAGACAGATAATCGTAACGCCGGGTTTTATGTGGCTGACAAGGACGGCAATATTTCCGTTGTCAGTAATTCTCTGGCTCGGATCCTGCACTACTCTAGTGAAAAAGAGGTGCTGGGGCTTAATATGGCAGAGAGATTGTATGAAAACAAATCAGACCGTAAAGAGTTTTTAAAGAAATTAGCCCAAGAAGGCCGGGTAGAAGGCTACGCGGTCAAAATGGTTTGCAAAGACGGGGCCCGGGTGGTTCTTTCTGCCCACAGCACGCTATTACTTGACGAGAAGGGCGAGCCTATCGGTGTCGAGGGGATCCTTGAAGAGGTTACACCGGAGAAGACCGCAAGGAGATCCAAAGAGCGTCAGGTCCCGGATTTAATTCCTATCAATGAAAATGCCGATAGGAGTTTCGATGGTTTGATGAAAGACTTGCTGACCGGTCTTTATAACTATCAGTATTTTATGATTTGTTTAAACGCGGAGATCAAACGCGTCGAGCGTCTTTTTCATCCGACCTGCCTGATGATGATCGATCTGGATAATTTTTCCGATTACAATCAGAAAAATGGGCGCCCCCAAGGCGACGAACTGTTAAAAACCGTCGCAGGCCTGTTAAAAGAGAGTTTGCGGACTACGGATATTCTTTGCCGTCAGTCACAGGACCAATTTTTGGCCATTCTTCTGGAGACTCCCAAGGAGGAAGGTTTGGCTTTGGCTAAGAAGGCCAAGGATTCTATCCAGAAAGCCCTGGCGGATAAAAATATCACATGCAGTATCGGGATGTCTCGTTTTATCCTCGGCATGAGCGCCCAAGAGTTCTTTTTGCAGGCTAACGTGGGGCTTTATATGGCCAAGGTCAACGGCAAGAATGAAGCCTGTCTTTATGGCTAAACTATCAGGAATTTAAAAGACTTGTGGAAGGAGTTTTTATGTACAAGGACGTCATTAAACGTATCCGGCAAAAGGCCGCGCAGGATCCCAAAATAATTATTTTTCCCGAGACCGAGGATTTGCGGGTGCGCCAAGCCGTTGAGATCATTCGTAGTGAAGGGATCGCCGAACCTCTTTTATTGGCCAAGGAGGACATGGATATTTCCCAAAAGGAGCAGTTCGCCTATTTGTTATATGAATCCCGCAAAAATAAGGGCATGACCCTGGAGAAAGCGCAAGAGTTTATGGAGGACCGGCATTTTTATGCCGCCATGATGCTGCGCTGCGGTTTTGCTAATGGCATGGTGACCGGAGCTGCCCATTCCTCGGCGGTTGTTATGCGCGCGGCCATTCATTGTCTTGACATCAACGATCGGATCGGGATCGTGACCAGCGCTTTTCTCATGGCCATCCCCAACTGTTCTTATGGCGAGGAGGGGGTCATTTGCTTTGCGGATTGCGGGGTCATTCCCGATCCATCCAGCGCGCAGTTGGCTAAGATCGCAGTCTTGGGGGCGCAGTTTTTTCAGGATGTTATGGACAAACCGGCCCGGGTAGCGATGCTTAGTTTTTCAACCAAGGGAAGCGCGGAAGGCAATTGGGTAACCAAGGTCCGTGAAGCGGTTGAACTTGCCAAAGACCTTAAAAAAGATTTCTTTATAGACGGGGAACTTCAGCTTGACAGCGCATTGGTGCCTGAGGTCGCGGCCCTTAAACTTAAGGATAGCGATGTGGCAGGGCGTGCGAATGTCTT
>CAYNGE010000128.1:0-4190 GCA_964396865.1 uncultured Planctomycetales bacterium | reverse complement strand
AGCATAGAGAGCCTTGAAGCATCTGACCGACATAGCAATTAGTAAGAGTGGCGCCAGGGGCAACGTACGGAATATCTGTAGGCACAAATGTGGTGGGATTAGCATAATACAACTTAGAATCAGCCAGGGTAAGGTCCATTGTCCCGCAGAAGAGATTTGTCAAACCGCAACAGTCGGCACAATCAAGCGTACACTCAAAATTTCCAGCGCCATCACAACCCGAGGGGTTGCAGGAATGGCTCCAACCGCGATAACCGGCTTGGCAAGTACTACCGGTGGATCCTCCGCAGTATGGATCTTCCGTAGAAGAACATTCGCAGTTGATCGTTGGGATATTCGGCACATCGTTGACAGGGGCCTGACTGAGGTTTTCTTCAAAAGAATCCTGGACACCCTCATCCCATAGTTTAAAATAGCCGCTTACCGAACGCAGGGCATAGGGACCCATATACACGATCCCTAAAATAACGAGGATAGCAATTAAAATATATTCAATGATGGATTGGCCGTGTTTGTTCATGGTCCTTACTATGTATCTATAAGAAAGTATATCCGATAAAACGTTATTGCGCAAGGAAGCGATAGTGCTATTTTTTTATGACCGCAAACTGTTTGCCAAAAGATTTTGAACACAGGATGGAGGAAATTTTACCCCAAAGGCCTGCATCTATTTTTGGGCCCAGGCTATATCAGGCGTTCCGTATTAATACATTGAAGATCAGCGTCGATGAGGCCCATGCCCTGCTCTCGGCGGCCCAAGTGGATTTCCAAAAGGTCAGTTGGTGCCCCTATGCCATTATTGTGTCCAAGCCTAGCGCTCAGGAACTTTTAAAGTCAGACTTTGTCAAAGATGGAATTTTGTACGCTCAAGGATTGGAGAGCATGCTGGCGGTCATGGTGTTAGATCCGCTCCCCGGTCAGCGTGTATTGGATTTGTGCGCGGCCCCGGGGAGTAAAACCACACAAATAGCCATGCATATGCGCAATGAAGGGACCTTGGTGGCCAATGAGCCTGTGCGGGACAGGTTTTACAGGTTAAGATCAGTCGTGCGGTTGATGGGCGCTGCCCCTAAGCTTATTTCAATAGACGGCCGCCGCTTACAAGAACGGGGCGGACCCTTTGATCGTATTTTAGTAGATGCCCCTTGCAGTTGCGAGGGGCGTTTTTTAATTGGTGAGCCTAAAAGTTTTGGATTTTGGAGTCTGCGCAAGATCAAAGAAATGTCGCATAAACAGAAAGGCCTTTTACTTAATGCCGCCAGGCTTCTTGCGCCCGGCGGGATCTTAGTTTACGCCACGTGCACCTTTGCTCCGGAAGAAAATGAAGAGGTGGTGGATTTCGTTTTGCGAAAGACACAAGGGGCTGTGGAGCTCATGCCGGTTGACTTACCCGGAGTAAATAGGTATCCTTGTTTGACCCAATGGCAAGGGCGCGTTTATGCAAACCCGCTTCATCATGCGGCACGAATTTATCCTGATGAGCGGATGGAAGGTTTTTTTATTGCCAAATTCACAAAATCTCACTATAACTGATTATATGTATTTAAAATTGTCGCTGATATTCTTGCTGTTTTTGTATTGGAGCGGACCTCTGTATGCTCAAAACAACCCGTCAAATGAAGTTACCATCGAGGTCAACACGGTACAGATCATCCTTAACGATGAACATCGCGGTGGAGTTGACTGGGGAGCCATTGTTTCTGATTTTCACACGGGTCTTCTTAAAAAAGAAGACGGCACAAACTGGGATGACAAAAAATACCGGTTGAGTTTCGGCACGGTTTCGCAGGATGATTACGCGGTTTTGTTAGACGCGCTGGATACCGTAGGCCGGATGAGCCAGTTTCCTTTGCCGCCGCTTAAAGTGGCATTGCGGGAGCCCAATACTGTCACTTTGGAAAAACAAAATATTCATGTGGATGTTCTGTTGACAAGTTTAAAGCCGGAAGGGGCTTTTTTGCACTTAACCCCGCACGTAAGCGTGCTTACAACTGAGCTTCATGACGGGCGTAAGGTCCCGGCATCCGTAGAGCTTATGACACATACGGACGTAACAGCGGCGAATAATACTACGATCGTCATCGGCGGACTAATGAAGGAAGAAGAAATTACAAAGACCCGCAAATTTCCTTTACTTGGGAACATTCCTTTATTAGGGGACATCCCTATAGTCGGCTTGGTATTCCGCAGCCAGGGACATCTGGTGCAAAAGACTGAAACGATCATTTTCCTGACGGTGCGCTCCAATGCCGTAGCACCGCCGGAGGCAGAGGGCGCGTCATGATATTAAGGATCCTGATTTGTTTTTTATTGGTTTTGGCCCTGCATGGCTGCGTGAGCCAGCCTGTGGCGCCTCCCGCGCCGCCGGCGGGCATCGCATTGCAGGATATATGTGACCGTTATCATGTCAGCTGGCAGTGGGACGGGGTGACCCAGGTTGTCATACTGGAATACAAAGGCAATAAAGCCAAGGCCCTGGTAGGAAGCCCGACCGTGCTTTTAGGAGAAGAGAAAATTATCTTAAGTTCGCCTTTGCGCCGGGAGCATAGCACCATTTACGTGCCTGAAGATTTTGAGGAAAAAGTGCTGGCCCCCTTCGGAGTGATCATCAGCGGCTTACCGCAGATAGGGACTTTCTCGCGTGTGCATACGATTGTCATTGATCCCGGACATGGAGGCAGAGATCACGGGACCACAGCTTTGAGTTTGAAGGAAAAAGAAATTGTATTAGACATGGCCGAACGCCTTAGGAGACTTTTGGAGGGAGCTGGGATCAAGGTCGTCATGACCCGGACTACAGATGAGTTTATACCTTTGCCCCAGCGTACGGAAATGGCCGCACGTTCGGGGGCAGACCTCTTTATCAGCATACACGTCAATTCTAATCCGGACAAGACCATCAACGGTTTATTAGTTTATTATATCGGAGCTCCTGAGAGAAAGTATTGGCGTGAGGAAGCAAAAGAGAACGATGAGCGCATATTTACGGAAAGATTGAATCCCGATGCCTCCAGGACGCTGCAAAATATTGTCGCGGACATGATGGAGACGCTCAAGGCTTCGCACTCACAGAAGCTGGCGAAAATGATCGTCACAGAAGCCCGGCAGGAGGGAAGGATCAATGTGCACGGCGATGGTATCCGCCTTTGTCATTTTTTTGTGGTACGCAACACGTTAATGCCGGCTGTTTTGGTCGAAACCGGATTTTTAAGCAACAGAACGGAACGTAATAAATTAATTTTGCCTGATTATCGTCAGAAAATAGCGGAGATCATAGCCCGCGGGGTCCTCGATTATGCCAATGATTAGTTCCTCTAAGCGCCCCATTGGCGTATTTGATTCCGGTCTGGGCGGTTTGACCGTCGTCAAAGAACTCAATCGTCATCTTCCCAACGAAAAGGTGGTGTATTTTGGCGATACGGCGCGGGTCCCGTATGGCACCAAATCGAGCTCTACGATCATCCGTTATTCGCGCGAGATCGTGCGGGTCTTATTAAAGCATAAAGTCAAAATGGTGGTGGTGGCCTGTAATACGGCCTCTTCCCTGGCCCTGGAAACATTAAAAAAAGAATTTGATATACCGATGGTAGGCGTGATCGACCCGGGCGCCAGAAAAGCCTCACAGGTCACCCGCAATGGCAAAGTCGGCATTATAGCCACTTCATCGACGGTGAAAAGCGGTAAATACGCAAAAAAGATCAAGCAGATTGACAGGCATATTAATGTTTTTAGCCGGGCATGTCCTTTGTTTGTACCTTTGGCAGAGGAAGGCTGGTTGGACAACGCGGTCACTTATCAGGTGGCCCGTCAATATTTAAAAGAAATGAAAAAATATAAAATTGATACTCTGATCTTAGGGTGCACTCATTATCCTCTGCTAAGGGGTGTTTTGCGCCGCGTCATGGGGCCGCGGGTGCAATTGGTGGACTCGGCCCGTGAAGTGGCCGTGGGGGTCAAAGAGTTGTTGACCAAACGCCGGATGCTGCGCGCAGGCCGTAAGAGGGGCCGGTCCGTATACATTGTCAGCGACGAGCCAAAACAGTTCCGGCGGTTAGCCTCGCGATTTTTAGGCCATAGCGTTAAAAATGTAGAGAGGCATATCTATGTTTGAGCTGACAGTAGAGGGAACAATTGCATCGGCCCACCAATTGCATGGTTACGATGGATCATGTAATAAAATGCACGGCCAT
>CAYNGE010000127.1:3343-4272 GCA_964396865.1 uncultured Planctomycetales bacterium | reverse complement strand
CGCATTGGACTTGTTATTTTTGCCCAAGTTCGTCCCGCAATCGACGCCATTCTTAAGAAGGCGGAAAACGCTTTTGAGCTGAAAGACGACATTGAAGTTAAATTTTTGTGTAAGGTGGATTTTTACCCCGGGCACGGCCAGGTGCGTTTAATTGTTGAAAGCATAGACCCGGTTTATACCCTGGGCAAGATCGCCCAGGACCGCCAGCGTTTGATCGCGCTCTTAAAGCAAAAAGGGATCTTAGACAAGAATAAGCGTTTAGAGCTGCCGAAGGTTATTTTAAACATCGGCCTCATCACTTCTTATGATTCCGCGGCGTATCATGATTTTATAACGGAGCTTAAGCACAGCGGTCATGCTTTTAGGGTCTTGGTGTTCAATTCTGTTATGCAGGGGAAAAATACCGAGGATTCCGTTGTCAAAGCTTTGGACTGGTTCCAACGTGTTGGCCAGGCGGATGTGATCGTGATCACCCGCGGCGGGGGAGCCATTGCCGAGTTAAGCTGTTTTGACAGTGAAAAAATAGCCATGGCCATTGCCCGATCGGTCATACCGGTTTTAAGCGCCATAGGCCATGAAATTAACACCACGGTCACGGATCTGGCGGCACATACCTTTGTCAAGACGCCTACCGCCATTGCCAGATTTTTGAGTGAGCGTCTGGAAGAATTCTTAAGGAGCATGGATGAGCGCCAAGAAAGGATCATGCGATCCGCCGGGGCCATGCTGGATGACCGGCACCGTCACCTTAAGGACACAACCATGGTTTTGCAGGTCCAGACGCTGGGTTTGATCAAGAGCCACAACCAGCGGCTGGCGGGTATTAGGGAGAATATCAAGCGGATCCCGGCAGCCTGGGTCAAGGAGGCCGGAAGATCGTTGGCGGACTATCGGGACCGCCTAAAGAAAATTATTTATTTGCACCTTCA
>CAYNGE010000127.1:0-3333 GCA_964396865.1 uncultured Planctomycetales bacterium | reverse complement strand
CTCAGACCCTTGAATTGATCAAGTCCCATCATCAGCATTTAGTCAGTATCTCTGAAGCCCTTAAGAAGGCCCCGGTTGCCAGATTCAAGGCGGCAAGAAGGACATTGGAAGACGGCCAGGAGCATTTAAAGAAAATTATTTATTTGCACCTTCAAAATTCAAGGACTAAAATAAATCAGTATCAAAAGTTATCAGAATTGGCAGACCCTAAGAATGCTCTGAAACGCGGGTTTAGCATTACCCGCAGTGTTGACGGGCATCTGATCCGAAGCATCAAAGATGCCCAAGGCATTAAAGACATGAGCACCCAATTGGTGGATGGGGTTATCCACAGTAACGTTAAAGGGATAAAAAAAGGGAAAAATTGATATGGCCGATGTGAAATACGGCAAAGCTATTGAGCGCTTGGATGAAATTATCGGTAAAATTGAAAGCGATGATATCGACGTTGATGAATTGTCCTTGCGGGTCAAGGAAGCCGTGAGTTTAATTAAGCTCTGCAAGGCAAAGATCGATAAAGCTGAGATGGAAGTTAAGCAAGTTGTCGAGGATTTGGCAAAAGAATGATTTTCTTATACGTGACCCTCATTATTTTAGTCTGTCTTTTAGTCCTGATAAATGTCAGCCGTGCCCGGTTTTTTATGAATGCTTCCCGCTGCGGGAAGCTGCCCGAAAAAGGCAAGGCCACGATGTTCGACGTGCGTCATTTATTGATGGAAGGCAAGAAGGACCTGGCTGTTGATCTTTATTGTGAGATTTTTCATACCATACCCCCTAAAGCCAAAAAAGACATCGAAGAGCTCGAGCGCAGCCTTAAAGTTTAATGAGCTTCCTAAAGTAAAACTCTTGATCAAGGTGCCCCATGTCGGATTGTATATTTTGTAAAAATTTACCGAAGGTGATGGAAAACGAGTTGGTTTTTGCTTTGTATGATATCAAACCCATAACCCGCGGCCATATGCTGTTTGTCCCCAAACGGCATTATCCGACACTTTTTGAAGCAACTCCCGAAGAGATAAAGGCGGTTTTTGAATTGATCAATAAAGCCAAAGAATTACTCTTAAAGGAATATAAGCCGGATGGTTTTAATATCGGGGTCAACTGCGGCGCGGCTGCCGGTCAAATTGTCATGCACGCGCACGTCCATTTGCTTCCCCGGTACGAAGGCCAGAGCTTTAACCCGAAAGCATTAATGCATTAAACCTCGCCGGGGATCTCCGGCAATATGTGAAGGAAAAGTTTTATGGCGAAATTTCCATGGAAAGAAGTAAAGTCCTGTGAAGAGATCAAATACCATAAGATGGAGGGGATCGCCAAGATCACCATCAACCGTCCGGAGCGGCGTAATGCTTTTACGCCGGTGACGGTCAGGGAGATGATGGATGCGATGAATGATGCCCGTGACGATGAAAGAATAGGCGTGATCATTTTAACAGGGGAAGGCAAAGAAGCTTTTTGCTCCGGAGGAGATCAGAAAGTCCGTGGGGATGCCGGCTATAAGGACAAGGATGGCGTTGATCGTTTGAACGTATTGGACCTTCAGCGGCAGATCCGCACCTGTCCCAAACCGGTCATTGCCATGGTGGCAGGTTATGCGGTGGGCGGCGGGCAGGTTTTGCAGATGATCTGTGATCTGTCCATTGCGGCAGACAATGCCGTATTCGGCCAAACCGGCCCCAAGGCAGGTTCTTTTGACGGGGGTTATGGCTCAAGCTATATGGCCCGTATCGTCGGCCAGAAAAAAGCCCGTGAGATCTGGTTTCTTTGCCGTCAGTACAGCGCGCTGCAGGCACTGGACATGGGATTGATCAACGCTGTTGTTCCTTATAAGAAATTGGAAGAAGAAACCGTGCGGTGGTGCCGGGAGATCTTGCAGCATTCGCCCATGGCGATCCGCTGCCTTAAGTCTGCCATGAACGCGGATTGTGACGGCCAGGCGGGTTTGCAGGAATTGGCCGGAAATGCCACGATGTTATTTTATATGACGCCGGAGGCCCAAGAAGGCAGGGACGCCTTTGTGCAAAAACGCAAACCCAATTTTGCCAAATTTCCAAAAAGGCCTTAATGAAATTCTCCTCATGGCTTTTAGCCATCCGTCCCAATACTTTGCCTGCCTCTATAGCCGGGGTTTTCATAGGCTCAGCCATGGCTTTTGGCGACGGACTTTTTCATGCCCCATCGGCCTTAATGGCTTTAGGCGCCGCTTTGTCCATTCAAATCGGAACTAATTTAGCCAATGATTATTTTGATTTTAAAAAAGGGGCGGACACGGCCGATCGCCTGGGACCGCGGCGCGTGACCCAGTCCGGATTGATCGAGCCGCGAATGGTTTTATTGGCATCCGTATTTTTTTTCGTATTAGCGGCTTTATTTTCCGTCTATCTTGCCTATCGCGCGGGTTGGTGTATTCTCATCATCGCGGCCGCTGCTATTATTTCAGGGATTTTTTATACGGCGGGGCCGCGGCCTTTGGGATATTTGGGACTGGGAGACCTATTTGTCCTTATCTTTTTCGGGCCCGTGGCCGTGGGAGGGACTTATTTTGTGCAGGCTTCGGAAATTAATTGGGCGGTCGTTGTCGCTGGGCTGGCCCCCGGTTTCTTATCAACGGCTATTTTAGCTATTAATAATCTGCGCGACATTGATACCGACAGGCGGGCCAACAAACTGACCCTGGCGGTGCGCTTCGGCCGTTCTTTTGTCATGAGCGAATATCTTTTCTGCATCATCGCGGCCTGTTTAACACCATTTGCAGTGGTCCTTGTGACAGATGACTATCAAGGTGTAGCGGCGGCATCGATGATTGGATTTTTTGCTATTCCCTGCGTAAAGACCGCATTGACGCATATGGACGCTTCAAGTCTTAATCGGGTTTTAGTCCAAACCGGCCGATTACTTTTGGTCTACAGTGTATTGTTTTCCATAGGATGGGTTTTGTGCAGCCGTTAATGATCTGCCAGTTCGATTTCTCGCCTTATAGAATTTCTCTTAACCAGCCTTTCACATTTGCCGCCACCACCATCACTGAACGCAGCGGTTTTTATTTGACGCTCAAGGCATCTAATGGCTTTGAGGCCAAAGGTGAAGCAGCGCCTTTGGAGGGCATAAGTCAAGAGACCATCCGTCGCGTCCGTCATGATTTAACAGAAACCCGCTCTTACCTGATGGAGCTAAAAGTTCCGGTAGGTAAAGATACTTTAATAGCTTTTTTGCGTCACGAGGCGCATATTTTGAATCTATGCCCGTCTGTGAGATTTGGGCTTGAATCCGCTCTAATGTTGCTGGCGGCGCAAGCCCAAGGGAAAAGTTTAGCCCAATTTTTAGGAGGGGACT
>CAYNGE010000126.1:0-4283 GCA_964396865.1 uncultured Planctomycetales bacterium | reverse complement strand
GATACCGCGTTCCTGCTCTTGCGGCATCCAGTCCATTGTGGTGTTGCCGTCATCGATATTGCCCATTTTATGGATCTCTCCGGTATAATACAAAATGCGCTCCGTCGTCGTGGTTTTCCCCGCGTCGATATGCGCGATGATACCGATATTGCGGAACATATGTAATGGGACTTCATTAGATGCCATATGAGCCTAACTTACCATCTTAAATGGCTGAAGGCGCGATTGGCCTCGGCCATTTTATGTGTTTCATCACGTTTTTTAATAGCCGGACCTTCCGACTTATACGCCGAGACTAACTCTTCAGCTAATTTGATCTCCATGGGCTTGCCCTTTTTATTGCGGGCATAATCCCTGATCCAGCGCATGGCCAATGATGTGCCGCGCGACGGTGTGACATCGGTCGGGACCTGATAAGTCGCTCCGCCCACCCGGCGGCTCTTGACCTCCAGGCGCGGACGCACATTATCAACGGCACGGCTTAAGGCCTTGACAGGGCTTTCTTCCTGGGTCTTTTCCTTCAATATGTCCAAAGCATTGTAAATGATGTTTTCAGCGATGGTTTTTTTGCCGTCAACCATCAAAATCGAAATAAAACGAGAAACCAGATCACTGTTATATTTAGGGTCCCCGACAACTTTTCTTTTTTCTGCTCTACGCCTTCTCATTTTTTGCCTCTTTTAGCCCCGTATTTAGAGCGTGATTTCTTGCGATCAGCCACTCCGGAGGTGTCCAAAGTGCCGCGCACAATATGATAACGCACGCCCGGCAGGTCCTTTACGCGGCCCCCGCGCACCAGCACGATCGAGTGTTCCTGCAAATTATGCCCTTCCCCCGGTATATAAGAAGTGACCTCGATCTTATTGGAGAGGCGCACGCGCGCGATCTTACGCAGCGCTGAATTAGGTTTCTTAGGCGTCATGGTCTTGACTTGCAAGCACACGCCCCGCCGCTGCGGACAGGATGTCAGCGCAGGAGATTTACTGCGCTTCGTTTTTAACCGTCTGCGCAGCCTGATTAACTGTGATATCGTCGGCATATTTTACCATTTCTACTTGATGATATTCTTTCATTCCCGTCCCTGCCGGGATCAAATGCCCGACAATGACGTTTTCTTTAAGCCCGCGCAAGAGGTCAACTTTACCAGACGCTGCGGCTTCTGTCAATACCCTTGTCGTTTCTTGGAAGCTTGCCGCGGAAATAAAACTCTCCGTCGTCAAAGATACTTTTGTGATGCCCAATAATAATGGGGTCGCCTGGGCCGGTTTGGCCTTCCTTTTAAGGGCAGCCTCATTGACCTTTTTGAAGATCATGCGGTCAACCTGGTCGCCTACCAGGAATTCAGTGCCGCCGGAATCGTCGATACGCACTTTTTTAAGCATCTGAGCGATGATGATCTCAATATGCTTGTCATTGATACGCACGCCCTGCAGGCGGTAGACTTCCTGGACTTCATTGAGAAGATATTCCTGTAAGGCCTTGTCCCCGCAAACACGCAGGATATCCTGCGGCACCACAGGCCCGTCGGTCAACTGCTGGCCGGCAAAAACATGGTCGCCTTTGTAAACATTGGGATGCTTGCCGTGAGGAATGGTGTATTCTTTGGCAGTCCCCGTGGCGCTTTTAACAACGATGGTGCGCAATCCCTTTTTATCCTCACCGAATTCGCATAACCCGTCGATCTCGGCAATGACCGCCGGATCTTTGGGACGGCGCGCTTCAAAGAGCTCTGCGACCCGGGGCAAACCGCCGGTGATATCGCGGGTCTTGGAGGCGCTGCGCGGGATCTTGGCGATCAATTCTCCCGCCGCGATCGTATTTTTATCATTGACCAGGATATGGGCACCCGTAGGGATCGAATAAATACCGACCACCTCGCCCTTATCATCACTGATGATGATCTGCGGATGGAATTCCTGTTTATGTTCAACGACCACGCGCTCGACGACCCCGGTCACGGGATTTTCTTCGCGCTGGTAGGTCGTGCCTTCGATCAAATCTTCGAAGGACACGCGGCCTTTGGATTCGGTGATGATAGGAATGGTATAAGGGTCCCAGGTAGCTACCACGACACCTTTGGGCACTGACTGCCCGTCAGCAAAAGCCAATGCCGTGCCTTGAGGCAAAAGATGACGCTCGAACTCACGGCCGTATTCATTATTAATACTGACCGAACCGTTACGGTTAAGGACAATAAATTCTTTGCCGCGAGCCACCACGCGCAGGGTATGGTATTTAAGAACACCCTCCTGCTTGGATTTAATAAAAGATTGTTCGATCGTTCTTGATGCCGTACCGCCGATGTGGAACGTGCGCATCGTAAGCTGCGTGCCCGGCTCGCCGATGCTCTGGGCCGCAATGGTACCGACCGCTTCGCCGATCTCAACAATACGATGGGTCCCCAAATTACGGCCGTAACATTTAACGCAAACACCGATACCGGCCTCGCAGGTCAACACCGAGCGGATACGCACTTTTTCGACGCCTAACTGCTCGATCAGATCAGCTTTCTCTTCGGTAATTTCTTCGCCGGAAGCCACCACCTGCTGGTCGGTGACTACGTCTAAGATATTGTCCAGCGCAACCCTGCCGACGATACGTTCTTTAAGCGAGACTACCATCTCATCGCCTTCAGTGATGGCGGCGACCGTGATCCCATTGACCGTACCGCAATCCAAAGCATTGACGACCATCTCTTGGGCCACATCAACCAGACGCCGGGTCAGGTAACCCGCATCCGCGGTCTTCAGGGCCGTGTCCGCCAAACCTTTACGGGCGCCGTGAGTGGAGATAAAATATTCCAAAACCGTCAAACCTTCACGGAAAGAAGCGGTGATAGGACTCTCGATGATCTCGCCTGATGGTTTAGCCATGAGCCCGCGCATACCCGAAAGCTGACGGATCTGCAATTTGGAACCGCGCGCGCCCGAATCAGCCATGATGAACACCGGATTAAATTGGTCCATCTTCTTAAACACCAGGTCTGACAAAGTTTCCGTCGTATGGGTCCAGATATCAATGACCTTATTATACCGCTCGCGTCCGGTGATAATACCCTTGCGATATTGATCGTCCACCTTAAAGACTTCCTGTTTGGCATTGGCGATGATCTTCGGTTTTTCTTCGGGGATGGTCAGGTCCGTCATGCCGATGGAGATCCCCGCTTCGGTCGCTTTGATAAATCCCAATGTTTTCACATCATCCAGCAGCGCCACGGTGCGGTGGTGCCCAAAACGTTTATAACAATCCGCGATCACGGAGCCCACGCGTTTTTTGTCCAGCAATTCATTGACAAATCCGTAATCCTGCGGCAAAACTTCATTAAAGAATATGCGTCCGACGGTAGTTTCAATGATCCTGGAAGCGGTTCCCGCAGGCGCCTGCTCTTTTTTGGGCTTATCTTTGGCCGGCGGAGCAATGACCATGGAAGGTTTTTCCTGGCCCCAGACGCTGGTCGTTAAACGTAATTTGATGCGCGCGTGCAGCTCCACATAACCGTCCGCATACGCCACTTTTACTTCATCAATGGAGCCGAACAAATGATTTTCCCCGCGGGCCCCCGGGCGCTCCTTGGTCAGATAATAAAGGCCTAAAACGATGTCCTGCGTGGGCGATACAATGGGACGCCCGTCCGCCGGAGAAAATAAATTGTTGACGGAAAGCAGCTGCAGGCGGCATTCGATCTGGGCCTCCAAAGAAAGAGGCACATGCACCGCCATTTGGTCCCCGTCAAAGTCGGCGTTGAATGCCGTACAAACGAGCGGATGTAGTTTAATGGCCTTGCCTTCAATTAATACCGGCTGAAAAGCCTGTATGGACAAACGGTGCAAAGTAGGGGCGCGGTTGAGCATCACGGGATGGTCCTGAATGACCTCATCTAAAATGTCCCACACCTCGATCTTGGCGCGCTCCACCATGCGCTTGGCGCCCTTGATCGTATGCACAAAACCTTTCTCACGCAATTTGCGGATGATGAAAGGTTCAAATAATTCCAGCGCCATTTTCTTAGGCAGACCGCATTGATGCAGTTTCAACTCCGGCCCCACAACAATGACCGAACGGCCGGAATAATCCACGCGTTTACCCAAAAGGTTCATGCGAAAACGCCCTTGTTTGCCTTTCAGCATGTCCGACAAAGATTTCAAAGGACGATTGCCTGAACCTAAAACCGGACGGCCATGACGGCCATTGTCGAACAGCGCATCCACCGCTTCCTGCAGCATGCGCTTTTCATTGCGGATGATGATTTCCGGCGCGTTGAGATCGATCAACTTTTTGAGACG
>CAYNGE010000125.1:0-4303 GCA_964396865.1 uncultured Planctomycetales bacterium | reverse complement strand
AGGATTTTGCAGGTAGGTGTTGATGCTGGAGGCGGAAAACTTAAAATTTTTAAGGAAATCGACCATGGCCGCTGTTTTAGGGATGTTGCGCTGTTTCTTTTCAACGGAAACCTCAAAAGCCCCGCGGACAATGTCGATCTTTCCTATGACCCCCAGACGTTCTTCCCTCTCCCAGATAAGTTCCTCTAAAAAACGGCTTCGGACGCGGTCATTATTCTGCTGATAGATCAAATGCACGTTACGGGCCGCGGAGATCAAACGCATGAATCCATAACGCTGGATCTCTTCTTCCAGTTCCAGGCGGTCCAGATTCAATCTGATCATCGCCTCGCGCGGAATGAGAGGCTCGTAAATATTTAACCTCGGCAGCAAACCTTCATTGACGTCCACCACGATCACATTTTCAAAATTCAAAGCGCGGGTTTCAAAAAGGCCCAGGATCTGCAAACCTCGAAGAGGCGATCCACTGAAAGCCACCATCTGGGCCGATAAACGCTCCGTAAGCACCCTAAAGAGGTCCCTGGGCTCGAAAGTCTCCCGCGCGAAAACGCAAGATGCCAACTCATCGCCAATGTCCTGCATGCGCAAAGCGATTTGCGCGTTAAAAGGATACTGGTCCATCGCGCTTTGCTTTTGCATAAAATCAACAAAGCTCCCTAAAGCGCGGGCTAAATCCCGGGGGCAGGTAATGTTCTCAAAATCACTAAAAAAAACTTTATGGATCAACCGTATTTTTTCTTTAAGCTCGCTTTTAGAGACGCTGACATCCATGGCCCGCAAGGATTGGATGATCGTATCTAATAACTTCTCATCATTGACAATGTCGGCCAGATCCAAAAATAAACGTCCCGATAGTTCTATCAATACAAGGCCGAATTTATAATCTAAGCCCAAATTTTTGACTAAAGGATGCTGCAACAGGCGCAAATAATCTTTCGCGTAATACAAAGCCCCTTTGCGGTGATCCTGGGCTTCTATCACTAATGTCAAGAGGGTATAAAGGGCGCTGCGTTTAAGCGGATATCCCATGGATATATTAAATTCCTCAAGCTGTTGGCCGACCGCATTCAACAGCGTCAAAAGAAAATCCCCATCCGGCAAAACTATGACCGTTGATCCAGGGGATTTTACGCCCCGCAGGATCTCATGGACCAGGCCTGCCTGGGCATGGCTGTCAAAAGCTTCATAGATCTTTAAATCAAAGCCGGTCGGACGGACTTCCTTTCCTTCAAGGATAGGGGTACCAAAGGTTTTGGCGATCCTCCCAAGAGCCGGCCAGCGCCGCTGGTCACCTTGGATAAAAAGCGCCGTTGAGGCGCGGTCATAAATATTTTTGATGACCGTATTTTCCGTACGGTGCAAATAAAAGAAATTACAAAATAGGACCTCATCGAAAGGGCTTAAGTCACATGCGTTCACCCGGCGGCTGGCCTGAAGGTATTGATAACCCCGCGGGGCCAATTGACGCTTCTCAAGTTCCTGATGATAGGCTTGACGCAGCACACTTAAATGCATCAAAAGTTTATTGATATCATCGGGTACGCTAAAACCGATCCGGGCATGTTCTTTGAGATGCTTTAAATCCTCGGAAGGGACATCTTCCAAATCCAGCTGCTCGATGAAATGCAGGATTTCCTGGGCCCATGGTAAAAACTGCGCGAATGTCTCACGTCCCCGGCAGACCCACGGGCAGAGGGCCTTTGTTAATTGATAAATGGTATAGCAATGGTCCAGATCACTCCCCGGTGACGGCGCCTGCCCGCCGAAGGCCACATACGCCATCCATTCGTCGATGGTAAAAAACTTTGGCGGTAAAAAAGCTTTGCCGATGCGGTTGCCCAAAGCCTTCTTGATAAATAACTCCGGGCGACGGCCTCCGAAAACCAGGCACAAACGCGACAAATCCTTTCCCCGTTCATCATAATAGCGGTAGATATAATCCACCACATGAGGCAGAAAATTTTCGGTAAATGGAACTGTAATAATTTTACTCATAGCCTAAAGAATATATAAAACATGTCCTGAAACCTTATGTTTTGGATAAAATTGCCTGACTAATGCAATATATCCATCTATCTGTTTTTGATGCTCGCCTTCGGCTCCTAGGGATAATTTATAATCCACGATCCAGACCTCGCTTTTAAGCACGATCAAGCGGTCAACGCGCTTGGTATCCCCGTGGGCATCAACAAATTCTTTCTCACAAAAAACCTGCGCTTCCGATGGCAAATAAAAAAACCGGAGTACATCCTTACGATTTATAAAAGAACGGATGTCCGCCAAAACTTCCTGGGCTTTAAAAGCAGGGATATGAATGCGGCAAGCCGAATCCCAGGCCTCCTCTAACGTGCGCTGAGCATTGCCGTCAGTCAAACGCCCTATAAACATAAGCAAGGTGTGATAAAATTCTCCACGGCGGGCTAAAAGGACAGAGACCGCGGGTTGGTTTAAAAATTCTTCCCGCAATCCTTTCCATGGGCTAAAGCCAAAAGGTTTGATCTTCCAGTGAGTTTCCCCGGGATCATGGGCCGCGGGACGTTCTGCCGGCGTACCCAAACCCAAACAATCCTCCGGTATAAGGAACCGTGCCGGATTGACGGTATTCCCTACCCTGGAGGGCACAAAAACATAAAGCTCCTCAATAGCGCGCGTCAAAGCCACATAGACGCTGTTTAATTCCACTAAGAACGCTTTTTTATATTCTTGTTCATACCGCTCTTGCAACGCAGGGCAAAACTGCCGGTAGCTTTCCTTAAGCCTTACAAGACCCATCCCTTCTTCTTTGATATCCAAAATATACGCCTGACCGCCATCACGCCCGCCGCTGGCGGTTTTTACATCCATCTCCAAAAACGGCACGATTGTCACCGGAAATTCCAGGCCTTTGGCTTTATGCACCGTCAAAATTTTGACCGCATTGATCGCCGCCATAGGCACAAAACGGTCTTCCCCTTCGAGGTTCTCATAATACTCTAAAAAATGAGATAAATCGCAGCTTTGGGACTCCTCTCTTTTGATCAATTCCAGCAAATGCATGAAAAATCCCTGAGAACCGGGGAAATTCTTTTCACAGTCAAAACGCGCGATGATGCCGGCTGTTAATTCGTATAAAGGAGTGGCCCCCACCTGTTGGAAAAACTCTTCAAAAAATGACTCCCAGACTTGCGGAAAAACATCACGGAAATGTTGATAAAAATACAGGGCTTTGGTTTGTTTTGAACGCAGCGCGCAATCAAAAAGAAAATCCCGCAAAACTTGCGCAGAAAGCCCGGCGGCTTTGGGCAAAAGCTCGCCTAAACAAAACTGCGCAAAGGCATTATTATCAACAGGGGAAGACAAAAAGGTCAACAGATCTACGACCTCTGTGACCAGCGGATTATTTTTAATATCACTGCTTCGCTCCGATTGGACCCAAATGCCTTCCTGCAGGAGCCATTGGGTGATCTCTTCAACCTCTTGGTTACCGCGGGTCAAGATCGCGATGTCTTTTAATGCAAATCGCCGGCGTAAATCCGCCACCAAAGATACGAGCATCCCCCGGGCGGCAACGGCCCTCTCTTCTTTTACGCGTCCCTCCAGAAAATTCACCCGGACCACTCCGCCCGTCAAATCCTTACCCGGCAATTGATGCGCGTGGGCGAAGGTATTGGCCATCTGTTGGAAATCCGTCTCGGAAAAATGGATGTCCTTGTGACGTTTATTTTCTTTGGAATCTTCCAGACGGCGCGCTAAAAAACCTTGCAAATTATCCAAGCTAAACACCCGGTTATTAAAATTGATGATCTCCGGACAGCTGCGATAATTTTTATCCAGGGTCTTGATCTCAACATTAAAATCAGTCAATTGACTTTGCAAGGCATCAAATAAACGGCTTTCCCCGCCGCGAAAGGCGTAAATCGCCTGTTTCTTGTCCCCCACATAAAACAGCGATCCGCCGCTGTACAAAGCCTCCTGAACCATCAAAGCCAGATTACGCCACTGGGCCAACGATGTATCTTGAAACTCATCGATCAGGTAATGATTAAAACGTGCGGCCAAACGGAAATATAATTCCTCAACTGTCACCAAATTTTCCTCAAAAAGCGAAGCGGCCCGGCGATTAAGCTCTTCTAAAAACAATACATCATCCCTTTGGGACAGTTTTTTAAAGGAAGACAAAAGCCGTTGGAACAAAACAATATAAGGATTAAACACGCTATGGGCTTCAAGCCAACAAAGCTCCTGGATCTTTTGACGCAGTTGACCATACAAACTTTCCAACTGGGCGCTTATCTCACCGCCTTTATTTATCGGGAAATCCTCT
>CAYNGE010000124.1:0-4303 GCA_964396865.1 uncultured Planctomycetales bacterium | reverse complement strand
TGGCCAAAACGCCATTAAAGGAATTGAAAGATTTGAAATTATCTCTCAAGCCTTTGGTGGTGGTTTTAGAGTCCTTGGAAAAACCCGGTAATTTGGGAGCGGTTTTGCGTACCTGTGATGGGGTGGGGGTTGAGGCGGTTTTAGTCTGTGATCCCCAAACCGATGTGTATAATCCCAACGTCATTCGCTCCAGTACAGGCGCCGTCTTTAGCGTCCCTGTTGCTTGTGCCGCGGCCGGTGAAGTATGCTCTTTTTTAAGATCTAAAAACATCAGGATCTGCGCTTCCTCGCCCGCGGCGCAAGAATTATATACCCAGGCGGACTTTAAAGGCGCCTGGGCATTTGTGTTAGGCAGTGAGGATAAGGGTTTATCTGATTATTGGCTAAAGTCCTCGGATATGACGGTCAAAATTCCCATGAAAGGCCTCGCGGACTCTTTGAATGTGTCAAGCGCTGCCGCCGTCATTCTCTATGAAGCCCTCCGGCAAAGGCAGATCTAAAAAATGCGTTTACAGGTATTTTTATCACATAATGGGGTCTGTTCCCGCCGGGACGCGATGGATGTTATTGCCGCGGGCCGGGTCAAAATAAACGGCCGTGTGGTTGCTGAGCCTTCCACCCCGGTCGATGGCAGCCAAGATATCACGGTTGACGGACAAAAAATCGGGATCAAAGAATACAGTTGCGTCATCCTTCATAAACCCGCGGGTTACACCACCACTAAAGATGACGCGCATGCGGAGAAAACGGTCATGGATCTTCTGCCCTCTTCCCTGCGCCATTTGGCGCCGGTAGGAAGGCTTGACCGCGACAGCGAGGGGCTTTTACTGCTGACGAATGACGGCCCTTTAGCTTTCCGGCTGACGCATCCCAAATTTCACGCGGATAAAACTTATTTAGTGCGTATCAAAGGCCGGATGACCCCGGAAGAACGGTCCAAGTTGGAGGGCGGGATAGTCATTGAAGGCAAAAAAACCGCTCCTTGCCGTATTATGGAAGTTAAGTATAATGACACGGACACCGAATTTAAGATCACTCTTAATGAGGGCCGTAAACGTCAGATCCGCATGATGGCCCGCAGCATTGGTCACCATGTTACATATTTGTGCCGCTTGTCGATGGGCAAACTGCAGCTTGGGAGTTTGCCCAAAGGACAATGGAGGGTCTTGACTAAACAGGAAATAGAACTTTTGAAATGATCGCTATAACCAATTTATCCAAGAATTTCGATTCGCGCATGCTTTTGGACAATGTTTCTTTAAGCATTTTTGCCAATGAGCGTATCGGTTTGACCGGCCCCAATGGCGCGGGTAAATCCACTTTGTTCCAAATTATTTTAGGACAGATGGAACCGTCGTCGGGGGCGGTGCAGGTCCAAAAAGGCCTTAATATCGGTTATCTGGCCCAGGAAGCGAGCTATTCCTCCCAGCGTACGGTCATGGAGGAGATAACTTCCGGTGATGAAGAGATCCGCCGTTTGCTGCAGGAGAAGCATGACCTCGAAGACGCGCACAAAGCCGACAGCCCGCGTTACGGGGACATTATGGAGCTTCTGGAACATAAAGGGATCTATGATTTGGAGCACAAAGCTGAAAAGATCCTTAGCGGTTTGGGTTTCAAAGAAGAAGAATTCCATAAACCGATCGTCCAGCTCTCCGGCGGATGGCAGATGCGCGCCCAATTGGCCAAACTTTTGACTTATCGATATGATCTGATCCTGTTAGATGAGCCGACCAATTATCTGGACCTGGAAGCGACCATATGGCTTAAAGGTTATTTGGCCTCTTATGAAGGCACTTTTATTATCATCTCGCATGATAAGATCTTTCTTAATGATGTGACCAATTATACGATCATTCTGGAAGATGCCAAAATGACCAAGATCAAAGGTAATTATGAAGCTTATGAAGAAGCGAAGCACCTGCGTAATCGCACCCTTGAGAAACAACAGAAGGTTGTCCAGCAGAAACGCGATCAGTTAGAGCGGTTTACCGAACGCTTTCATGCGCAGCCTAACCGCGCTTCCGCGGTGCGCAATAAACGCAAGATGCTAGACCGCCTGGAAGATATACGCCTTCCTGAGCAAAAACATTCTATCCGCGATTTTGAGTTTCCACCGACGGTGGAAAGCGGGTATACTGTTTTGACCATGAGGAAGATCAATAAATCTTACGGCGACAAGCAGGTTTACAAGGACCTGGACCTTGAGATCGTCAAGGGACAGAAATTGTGTTTAGTCGGCCCCAACGGCGCGGGGAAATCCACACTTTTAAAAATGATCGCCGGGATCCTGCCGTTTGATTCCGGCGAGCGAAAGCTTGGACACCAGGTGGATCTGGGTTATTTTTCGCAGACGCGGCTGGATGTTTTAAACCCAACCCGTACGGTCTTTGAAGAATTGATGTCAGCGACCCAAAGCAGCGTGCCGCAGACCCAGGCCCGCACCCTTTTAGGTGTATTTAATTTTAGAGGTGATGATGTATTTAAACCCGTGCGCGTCTTATCAGGCGGTGAGAAAAGCCGTTTGATCTTAGCCAAACTGCTGATCGCTCCCCCCAATTTCATCTGCTTAGATGAGCCTACCACCCATTTGGATATCGACGGTGTGGAGGCCTTGACAGACTGTTTTAAGAAATATGAAGGCACGTTGTGTTTTATCAGCCATGATCTGTTTTTCGTCAAGGAGATCGCCGATCATATTGTGGAAGTCATGCCCGGGGGCGAGCTTAAGAATTATCACGGTAATTTGGATTATTATCTGGAGAAAAAAGCGGGAATACAGGCACAAGAAGTAAAAACAGGAAAGGCGTCCAAGGCATCCTCCGCCGGAGAGAACAAAAAACAAGCCCTGCCTTCCACAGGGGACATCAAGAACCAGCAGTTAAAAAAGGCGCAGGAACGCCATCATGAGGCTTTGAGGCGATTAGATGAGATCAAAAAGGAAACCCGCGCCCTGGAAGGCGAAAGCAAACAATTAGAGACGGAAAGCTACGTCAAGGCCCGTTTTTTAAGCGATGCTTTTGGCCGCGATCCGCAAATGATCAAGGAGTACGGCTTGCGCTTGAAGGGGATCCAGAAGCGGATACGCGAGATCACGGTCATTTTAGATCAATTACAAGAAGAAAAGAACCGTATTAGCAAGTAAAATAAGGGGATATGAAATTAGAGAGATCTGCTCTTCAGTGGATGCTGATATTTTTAGTTTTATCCGGCTGCGCCCCTCTTGAACATCTCGATCAGCTTTCGGTGTTAGGGCGCTATTCCCGGGAGAAAGAGGATCAACGCCGGCTGGTGAAAACTATCGACGCGCATTATGATGCCTTGACTAAGGTCATTGCGCAGGGACATATCGGCAATTATAAGGACCAATCGTCTTTTGTGTATGCTTTCGGCCAACCCATCCTTAAAAAAGACATGCCTGACGGCAGTCAGCAATGGCTTTACCGTTATGCTATTCTTGGATCCGCTAAAGATAAAGTGTACGTGTATTTTGACCAACATGACCATCTGACCAAATGGGAGAAAGTGCCATGCCCGTCATTCTTTTAGGGACCATCGGTATTCTGATCTTTGTTGTGCTTACGGTCGTTTTGCTGCTTTTCCTGCGTAAACAGATCAGCCAGGATATGCGTCTGGCCCAGGAACAAATTCTGCAGACCGCGCGGGCGCAAATGGAATTGGCCCAAGGCCAGGCGGCATCCCAGCTCGAACTGCGTAAACAGGCGATCGAAAATACGGTCGCGGGGCTCAAAGAAGAGCTTGGTAAATACCAGCAAATGCTGCGTGAGTCCGAAGACAACCGTGCGCGCAAATTCGGCAGTCTCGAGAATGAACTTAAAAACGCCTCCAGCGCCACGTTGAGGCTCCAGGAGACCACCGTTAAATTAAATAATATTTTAGGCAATGTCAAATTGCGCGGCCAATGGGGAGAACGCATGGCGGAAGACATCATCCGTTACGCCGGCTTAATTGAAAATGTCAATTATCGAAAACAAGCCGTCAATGCGAACCAGACTAAGCCGGATTACACTTTTCTTCTGCCGCAGGGGCATTGTATCAATATGGATGTTAAGTTCCCTTTGGATAATTATCTCAACATGGTCAACGCGTCCGAAGAGATGCAAAAAGACGCTTATGAAAAGGAATTCATTAAAAACGTCAAGGACCGTATCAAAGAGATCCAGAACCGCGACTATATCAATCCGTCAGAAAATACCCTGGATTTTGTTTTGTTGTTCATTCCCAATGAACAGGTCTTTGCTCTCATTCAGGAAAAAATGCCGGATGTCATGGATTTCGCCCT
>CAYNGE010000123.1:0-4355 GCA_964396865.1 uncultured Planctomycetales bacterium | reverse complement strand
CGAGCGCAGGCTTTTGCGAGCACGCTGGGGAAACCCGAGGACAGGACCCGATGATCCGCTAAACATTGTCAATTATTCCCGCTTGACTTTATAAAGTAAACGTGCAGAATAAGCCAAAGAAGCCCACTGACCGTATCATCCCCGCCGCTTCCGATTAATAACCTTTCAAACCAGGGTTGACTAATGTTAGCAAATATGCTAACATTGAAATGGAGGCGAGATGGGATGTCCACCACAAGAAGATTATGTTTTCTATCGGGGAGAGAAGTTTCAGATCGAGTTTTACTTTACACAGAAAGGGAAAATGCCGGCAAAAGAGCATCTTGATTTTGTCGATGAGCAGGTAAAACTTAAACTTTTGTACTTGGTCAAAGGTATAGCAGAAAACGGAAGAATCTTTGATGAAACAAAATTTAGACTGGTTAACAGACAGGAAAAAATTTTTGAATTTAAACCTAAAGAAGAACGATTTTTTAACTTTTTTTATGAAGGCAGGAAAATTATTATAACTAATGCCTATCGCAAGCAAGGACAAAAAGTCGACCAAAGAGAGTTGGCCAAGGCCATTAATTTTAAAATGGATTATGAATTTCGAGTAAAAGGAGGAGTCTATTATGAAAACAACTAAAGTTAAAACTTATTTTGATCAATTGATGGAAAATAAGAGCTTTAAAGCAAAATTTGACGAAGGGTATAAAAATTTTATTATTTCAGAAAAAATTGCCGAGTTGCGGCATAAAGCCCATCTGACCCAGGAACAACTGGCTAAGAAAGTTCATACGACCAAATCTGCTATCTCGCGGTATGAAAGCAATAGCTATAATGGATATAGCGTTTCTCTTCTTCAAAAAATAGCCTCTGCCTGCGGAGCGGATCTTCGGGTATCGTTTATTTTTAAGAGATAGGGAGAAATTTTAATTTTATGGATGAAGGAGATACATTCCTTTGACAGCGGCGATAGATGCGTCGAGGAATGGGCCTTGGAAGACGCCGATGACGATGATCCCGATGATGGCAATTTCCAGGACCAAGCGCATCCCTAAGGACACCGGAATGGTCGAAGAGTCGCGAGGCGCATCCACATACATGCGTTTGACGATCATGAGATAGTAATAGAGAGAAATGACAATATTAATCCCGGCGATCAATGCCAGTCCGATGTATCCGCGGTTGATGACGGCTATCAGTAAAGTAAATTTCCCAAAGAATCCCGCCAATGGCGGCAGGCCTGCCAAAGACACCAGGGCCAACAACATCGTGCAGGCCAAGATGCCTGAACGCCTGGAAAGCCCATCGTAGTCCTCGATCTCATCGCTTTTTGTAGCAACGGAGAACAGGATGATGACTAAAAATGCCGCCAGATTTGTAAACAGATATCCTAAAAGATAGAAATTGATGGCCCCTGCCCCCAGCACAGACCCCGCGACTAAACCCATCAGAAGGTAACCCGCTTGACTGATGCTGGAATAACCCAGCAATCGTTTGATATTAGTCTGAAACATGGCCACGAGATTGCCGTAAGTCATGGTAAGGGCGGAAAGGGCCGCCAGCACCAAGCTCCACTGCGGATGCCAGGCGCTAAAAATCCCTAAGAAAAGCCGGATTGTGATCACAAAACCGGCGGCTTTGGACCCGACGGACAACAGGGCCGTGACCGGGGTCGGGGCGCCTTGATAAACGTCCGGGACCCACATATGAAAGGGAACGGCCGCGATCTTAAAACCAACTGCCGCGAAAATAAGGACCAGGGCAAAGAGGGTCATGGGGGCCATGGCATGGGTTGCGACAAACCCCTGGATCACATCAAAGCGCGTTGAGCGGGCGGCACCGTAGAGAAGGCTCATGCCGTAGAGGAAAAAGCCCGAAGCCAGCGCGCCTAAGATCAAATACTTCATTCCGGCTTCGATGGATTGCGCATCGCGGCGCAGATACGCGGTCATGACATACAAAGAGATGGTGAGGATCTCAATGGCGATAAACATCAAGAGAAAATCAGCGCTTGACGCGATGAGGCACATCCCGATCGTCGCCAGCCACAACAATAAATAGAACTCGTTTTTCCGCTGCCCCAACGACTTAAAAAATTGCTGGGTCATGATGAAAACGAAAACCATCGCCAACAGGAAAAATTCTTTGAAGAACCACGCCAGGGAATCCATGACGAATGTCCCGCCAAACGTCACTCCGCACAAATTGCGCTGGGTGCTCCAAAAAACGATCAACCCGAAGAGGGCCGTAAAACTAAGGAGGCCGATCCAGTCCCTATGGGTGTCTTTGGGAAGCAGGATATCCAGCATCACCAAAGAGACCAGGATGATGGTCATCAGCACTTCCAATGAGATTAAGTTCCAGTGAATAATGGAAAACATATTAATGCATGCTCGTTATGATCGGTTTTGTGCTTGAGTCAATGTGATCTATGATCAATGACGGCCAGCATCCGACGAGGATCAACACGGCCAGTAACATCACATAAGGCAATTTCGCGAAAGCACCCGGAGCATCCGTGAGTTTGGCCCATTGGATCTTCGCAGGGCCCTGAAAACCAAGTCGGATGGTTTTAAGCATATAGATGGCCGTGATCACAACGCCCAAGACGGCCAATACGGCAAGAATGCGGTATTGGTCCCAGGAACCTAAAAGGACCATGATCTCCGCGACAAAATTCGCAAATCCTGGAACACCGGCGGAGGCGAGGGCCGCCATCATAAAACACGTGGTGATAAACGGCATGCGTTGGGCTAAACCGCCTAATCGATCCAAATCGCGGGTTTGGGTTTGGTCGCAAACATATCCGGCCAACGCGAAGGCAAGGGCCACCATAATGCCGTGGGCGAACATCAAAAATACAACCCCGTTTAGACCGATGGCGTTAAAGCACGCGAGCCCAAGCAAAATGTATCCCATATGGCTGCAGCTGGAGTATCCAAAAATATATTTCATGTCGCGTTGAGTCAGCGCCACAAGCCCGCAGAAAATAATGTTGGCGATGCCCAAAACAGCGACAATGGGCATCCAGACGTGCGCGGCTTGGGGCATCAATTGGATCGCGAAACGTATAATGGCATAAGCGCCCATTTTTTTAAGGACGCCTGCATGCAGCATACTGATGGATGTAGGGGCCGCCGCATACCCTTCGGGCGCCCAGGTATAAAAAGGCCAGAGGGTGAGCGTGATACCGAAACCCAAGACAATAAGTAGGAATATCCAATTCTGGGCCTCTATCGGTAAGGGATGAACGGCTAAATATTGCCGGATGGCAACGAGATCAAAGGTATTTAAGCCCGCCGCGTGATAAAGGGCGATCAATCCGACCAGCGCGATGACCGCGCCGGCACTTAGAAAAAGCGTCAATTTCATGGCCGCGTGTTCTTTGCGGTCCGACCCCCAGATGGCGATCATCAAAAAGACCGGAACAGCCGCGACTTCATGGAAGAAATAGAAAAAGAAGATATCCAAAGAAAGGAAAGTGCCGTAGGCGCCGATCACTGTAATGAGAAGGAGGATGTAATATTCTTTGACACGTTCCTGGATGGATGCGGATATTAAAAGAGCGGCCAGAGAAGTGACCCCCAATAGCAGCAGGAGCAGGGAATTAATCCCGTCTATCCCCAAGTGATATGAGATCCCCAAAGGAACGACCCAGGGGATCTTTTCAACGAATTGAAATCCCCCCGCCGTGTGATCATAAGCTCCAAATATCCAAACAGATAAAAGAAACGGCAGTAAGACGGCTCCCGTTGTAATTCTGCGGATCAAAGAGACGCGGTCCGAGGGGACCAGAGACAGAAGCCCTAAGCCCAGCGTCGGCAATAAAAGGATCAAGGAGAGATAGGGAATGGTCATAAATTTTTAACCAGTATTAAAAAAAGAAAGCCGGCGCCAAGAACAAAGATCAACGCATAGGATTGGACCAGGCCGGTTTGTAAATAGCGAAAACCTCTGCCGGCGGTCTGGGCTAAACGGGCCAATCCATAAACACCGCAGTCGTCGATGAATAATTTTTCAAACCATGATAAAACAGCAGCGCAGCCTTGCTGGAGGCGCTCGACATACCAGTCGTAAACAATGTCAAAATAGTATTTATTCTTTAAGAGTTGGTAGAAGCTTCCCAGTTTTTTCTCTAATGGTTCGGCGGCGGGGCGCTTGCTGTAGAGCGCATATGAGAGGGCCAACCCAAAGACGGCGATCAAAGTAGAACTTAAAGCGATCCTGATATTAAGCGTTTCATTGGCACCCTGCGGATCCAGGAAATGGGGGATCCCTATAAATCCTCCAAAAACAGAAAGTATGGCTAAAAAGATCAGTGGAATGGTCATGATGGCAGGGGATTCGTGGGCATGATCGGCAGTGTA
>CAYNGE010000122.1:0-4391 GCA_964396865.1 uncultured Planctomycetales bacterium | reverse complement strand
AGCCAAGCTTGCGGCCATCATCACGTTAGCCGTAGCCAACACCGACGAGCCAAAAGTACCGCCTAAATACATCTGGGCCCCTTTAAGCCTGGAAGCCCTGGCTAAAACATACCCGCTTTCAAAATCCGTCTTGACGCCCAAAGCCATAATGCCCTTCATATGCAAATCAATCGGACGGACACCGATGACGCAGCCGCCCGGCATAGACACCTTGGCGCGCCCCAATTTTGCGAGCAATGGCCCTAAAACACAAAAAGAACCACGCATGGTTGATACTAATTTATAATCCGCCACATGATTGTTGGCGCTGCCGGAAATGGTCACTTTATGGCTGCCCACCTCAACCGTCTTGCCTAATGAGCGCAATAATTTGCACATGGTTAAAGTGTCATGCAATTTGGGGATATTGCGGATCTCACAAATACCGTCCGTCAGTAAGGTCGCCGCCAAGATCGGTAAAGCTGCATTCTTGGAACCGCTGACCCTGATCTCACCCTTAAGGGGTTTGCCGCCTTCAATTACAAATTTTTCCATGATAACTCCGTCTTAATGATCCGGCTGCGTCCCGCCAGATCTTCAATGATCTCTATGCCTGAAAAAGTTCCCTGCGCTTCAACGAGTTTTTTAACGGCCTCTGCCTGTCCGTCGCCGAATTCCATCATAAGGCATGCGCCCTGTCTTAGCAAGCGGGGAATATATTTTACAATAATCTTGTAAAAATTCAATCCATCTTCCCCGCCGTCTAAAGCTAAAGGCGGCTCTCTTTGCACATCTGTGGGCAAACTACGCATTTGGCTTGTAGGGATATAGGGCGGATTGGAAATGATCAAATCGTAGAGATTGCTTCGTCGTCCCGCTAAAGGCGGGACTTCTCGCAATGACGAAAGTATATCCGCCTGTATAAATTCAATGCGGTCCTCTACCCCATGCCGGCGGGCGTTGGTACGGGCGACTAAAAGCGCTTCGGCTGAAATATCAACGCTGACAATTTGGGATCGGCAGACAAATTTGGCCAAAGCGATCGCGATATTGCCTGAGCCTGTACCTAGATCAAGCGCGCGGCCGCCCTTAAAATATTTAAGCGCGGCGTCCACCAATTGCTCTGTCTCGGGCCTTGGGATCAATACCGATGGATTGACCTCCAGCTCCAAGCCCATAAAATTGCACGTACCTAAAATATGCTGCAAAGGCTCTCCGGCCTGACGGCGCAATTTGTAATTTTCAAACTGTTTTTGTTGAACGGGGGTCAATGCAGGTTTATCAAGGGCCAGGTCAATAGGGCGGCATTGTAAGATATGCGTGAGGATAATTTCGTCTTCGGACATTTCTTATTATAGCGCGTTATTCTTGGAGTTCTTTTTCCGCAGCCACCAAAGCGTCGGTCAATTCATCCATGTCCCCGTTAAGGATGGCCTCCAGCTGATGGCTGGTAAATCCGATGCGGTGGTCCGTCACGCGCCGGTCTGGAAAATTATAAGTGCGGATCTTTTCACTGCGGTCGCCGGAACCCACCTGGGATTTGCGCAGGGCCGCTTCTTTTTGAAAAGCTTCCTGCTTTTTATGGTCCAGAATACGGGCACGCAAAATACGCATGGCTTTAGCACGGTTTTTAAGCTGGGAACGTTCATCCTGGCAGACGACCACCGTACCTGTCGGTAAATGTGTTATGCGAACGGCGGTGTCTGTCGTATTAACGCTCTGCCCACCCGGTCCGGAAGAACGGTAAACATCAATCTTCAGATCTTTGGGATTGATCTCCAGATCAATTTCTTCAGGTTCAAATAAAATAGCCACCGTGACCGCGGATGTATGGATGCGTCCGGAGGCTTCGGTCGTAGGCACGCGCTGTACCCGGTGGATCCCGCTTTCCCATTTAAGCCTCTTGGAACATTCCCTGCCGCTTAAAGAGAACACCACTTCCTTAACACCGCCGGCTTCGGTCTCCACATAAGACATGAGCTCCAGCTTCCAGCCTTTAAGGTCCGCGTACTTGGTGTACATACGGTATAGGTCCCCGGCAAAAAGGCTTGCCTCCAAACCGCCTGTCCCGGCCCTGATCTCAACAATAATGTCACGGTCCGGTTCATTTTTGGCAGGATCTAAAAGATCCGTCAATTGACGGGTCAGGCCTTCCAATTGAGACTGCAGGTCCAAAAGCTCGCTTTGGGCAAGCTCCTTGAAGGAGGCATCGTCTTTGCTTTTTAGGATATCCTGCAACCCGCGGATCTGAAGGGAGATCTTTTGGTATAAGCGATAATGCTCGATAAGACCGGAGAGATCGGAAAATTCCTTGGCGAGCTTACCGTATTGGCTGGGGTCGGATAGGACTTTATCGTCAGCTAAAAGTGTTTCAAGCTCATCGAAACGCTTTTGGGCCTTGACCAATTTTGCTTCATCATTTGGTCTTAGCATAGCGCTTGTTGAACCGTTCAATACGGCCAGCCGTGTCTACAAACTTTTTGGCGCCGGTGAAAAACGGATGGCATTGGGAACAGATCTCCACACGGACTAATTTCTTGGTGGCTCTTGTATGTATCACATTCCCGCAAGCGCACGTGATAATGGCTTCTTCATAATTGGGATGGATATTGTCTTTCATGAATCGCCGCTCCTATTATGTTAGGGGACACTTTAATGTGTCCCCTTTTCTCCTGTGATTTTTGAAGGCGATATAATACCTTATTTGTTCATATTTTGCAAGAACTCTGAATTGGTCTTGAATTTTGATATTTTATCGATCAAAAGCTCCATCGCCTCCGCGGAATTAAGGTCATTAAAGGCCTTACGCAAAAGCCAGGCGCGCTGCAGATCGCTTTCAGGGACCAGTAATTCCTCATGGCGGGTGTTGGAACGCTTAAGGTCAATGGCCGGATAAATGCGGCGTTGGAAAAGATTACGGTCAAGCTGTAATTCCATGTTGCCGGTACCTTTAAACTCTTCGAAAATGACTTCATCCATGCGGCTTCCGGTATCAACCAGGGAAGTCGCGATGATCGTCAAAGAACCGCCTTCTTCTATATTACGGGCGGCACCAAAGAAACGTTTAGGTTTATGCAAAGCATTGGAGTCCACACCGCCGGAGAGGATCTTGCCGGAATGCGGGACTACGGTATTATAAGCACGGGCCAAGCGGGTGATGCTGTCTAATAAAATAACCACATCACGTTTATGCTCCACTAAGCGTTTGGCTTTTTCAATGACCACTTCGGCGATCTGCACATGACGTTCGGCCGGTTCATCAAAGGTCGAGGCAATGACCTCGCCCTTAACACTTCTTTGCATGTCCGTCACTTCTTCGGGACGCTCATCGATCAAAAGTACAATTAAGATCACTTCCGGGTGATTATGCACGATCGCATTGGCCATCTTTTGCAAGAGCACGGTTTTTCCGCTATAAGGCGGGGCCACGATCAAAGCGCGCTGGCCCTTGCCGATGGGTGTCAACAAATTGATAATGCGGGTGGATACTTCCTGTTGGGTTGTTTCCAAATTTAAACGTTCCTTAGGGTAAAGGGGCGTCAAATTATCAAAGAAGATCTTATCTTTGCATTTTTCCGGATTCTCAAAATTGACCGCTTCCACTTTCAAAAGAGCAAAATATTTCTCCCCTTCTTTAGGCGGACGGATCTGGCCGGAAACGGTGTCCCCGGTCTTAAGATCAAAACGGCGGATCTGGGAGGGTGAAATATAAATATCATCGGGACAAGGCAGGTAATTGTATTTGGCGCTTCTTAAAAACCCAAAGCCTTCCGAAAGGATCTCCAAAGTGCCTTCGCCAAACATCAGCCCTTCTTTTTCCGCCTGGACCTGCAGGATCTTGAACATCAAATCCTGCTTCTTTAAAACAGAGGCTCCCTGGATGTCCATGCCATGGGCAAGCTTGGTTAACTCCGGCATCTTCATGTCTTTTAACTCTTCTATATTAACTGTCTTGCCTGAAGGGTTAGCCGGCTTATAATCACCATTTCCGTTTTCCTTAAGATCATCTTTTTCTGATTTTGTTTCTGTCCTGCCCATTGGTTTTTCTCCTTAATAATGTCACTTTCTTTTTCGTAATCTATCTATGATCGCATCGACTTGCTTTTGCGTCCTGCGAAGGTCATGACGGTTATCAATGATGATATCCGCCAGCCGGTTCCTCTCCTTCATAGGCATTTGGTTCTTCAAGCGGCGCACAACTTGGGACTTCATTAATCCCAAATGTTTTTGGGCGCGCTCGATCTGCTGCCGGCGGGTGGCCGACACCACAATGGTTGTATCAGTGATCTTATCCCATCCGGATTCAAATAAAAGAGGAACATCTAGAACGATCAATGCTTCATGCTTATATTGGGTGATCTGACTTTTAACTACTTTGAGAGCCTCAGGATAAAGAATGTCGGTGAGTTTCT
>CAYNGE010000121.1:0-4392 GCA_964396865.1 uncultured Planctomycetales bacterium | reverse complement strand
AGCCTAACGGCTTAATATCTGCGAGATGTACTCGAGGGTCGAAACCACGCGGTCATACTGCATGCGTGTCGGACCTAACACCGCGATATGCCCCTTGCGTCCGTTTTTGTCAAAACGGGATACGGCCAAAGAACAGCTTTCCATGTCTTTGAGCGCAAGTTCATGGCCTATATAAATTCCTATTTTCTTCTCAAGGCTGCGGTTGATCAACTCCAGAAGCTGCTCTTTCTCCTCAATGATCTTTAAGATCGCCTGGATCTTTAAAATATCCGTACTCTCCGGATAACCGACCACATAGCCGGTCCCCTTACAAATGATCTTATCCCCGTTGCCGTCATCCAAAGATACGATGCTGGTATAATGGGTCAGATCGGAGATCATCTGGGAGGTCCTTTCCAGCAGATCTTCCAGCTGGTGCACATGACGCTTATACTCCTGATGAATGCGCCGCTTTTCTTCTTCCAGCAATTGGATCTCATTCATCAGATGGTCCACATAATAGCGGTAACCCTGCTCCGTCGGGGTGCGTCCGGCCGAAGTATGCGGATGCGTCAAATAGCCCTCTTCTTCCAGGTCCGCCAAAATATTACGCACCGTCGCGGGAGATACGTCAAGATTGTATTCTTCCGTAATAAATTGTGACCCGACCGGAGAAACAGTCTTAATGTAGCGGCTGATGACGATCGCCAGGATGCGGTCTTTGCGTATCTGTATGTCAGAATGTTTAACCATAATTGTAAATTAGCACTCTCAATATCTGTCTGCTAAAATTATATCAAAAACCCGATTTTTGTCAAGCCATCTGTGGAGTCCAACTTTTACCTTACTATGATCTTTGTGGCCCCGGGCCTCTTCTCTTCTTTTTTCACACGGGGCAAGATCACCTTCAAAGCACCATTCTTATACTTTGCGCTGATCTGGTCGATCTTGACATCCTCAGGCAAAGGGATGATCTGTATAAAATTATTATTTACCTCTTCATTCTTGCGCTCACCGGAAATGATGAGCATCTTGTCTTTGGCCTCAATATCGATCTTGCCCTTATCCATGCCCGGAAGATCCATGGTAATAACATATTCTTTATCCGTCCGGTTTAAGTCCATTTTAGGGTTAACGGCTCCGCTCGCGGCAAAGGTCTGCTGCATATTCCGGTCCATTTGCTCACGCATCAGCTCCGCCTGCGCAAAGGGATCCTGCCATTGATTGTAACCTCGCGGGGGGACGGCCTGCTGATCTTGGGCTAACCGAGATTCCAGCTGATCTACCCGCTCCTGCAAAGCTTTGACTTGTTCCTTTAATTGAGCAGTGTCATCGGCATAAACATTAGAGGCAATAACCAGTACAGCAAACAAAAAAACAGACAAACCGCCCAGCATCAAATATTGTTTTTTCATAGCATCCTCCTCCATAAGTTTATTTTGTATCAATTACCAAATCGTTACCCTGCACATCAATGATCACTTTTTGCCCTTCTTTTAATTCTCCTTGCAGCATACGCAAAGCAATGGGGTCCTGCACCATACGCTGAATGACCCTCTTTAACGGACGGGCCCCGTATACAGGATCGTAACCCTGACGGCCCAGAAGGTCACGGGCCTTCTCTGTCAATTTTAATTCAATGCCGTGAGCTTTCAAGCGCTCGGCTAATATCCCTATCTGAATGTCCACCACCTTCTTTAATTCCTTTGTATCCAGACGGTGAAAAACTACGATCTCATCTACACGGTTTAAAAATTCCGGACGAAAATGACTGCGCAGAGCATCGCGGATACGGCTGTCCATTTCTTTTTGATCATCCAAAGCGGCTATTTCGGCGGTACCGACATTCGAGGTCATGATCACGATCGTATTTTTAAAATTGACCACCCGCCCCTGACTGTCTGTCAAACGCCCGTCATCTAAGAGTTGCAAAAGCACGTTAAAGGTGTCTGTGTGCGCTTTTTCAATTTCATCAAAAAGCACTACGGCATACGGTCTGCGGCGTACAGCCTCTGTCAGCTGGCCGCCTTCTTCATAGCCTACATAGCCCGGCGGCGCTCCGATCAGCCGCGCCACCGCATGTTTTTCCATATACTCGCTCATGTCTATGCGCACCATCGCATTTTCATCATCAAATAAAAACCATGCCAGGGACTTGGCCAGCTCGGTTTTGCCCACACCGGTAGGCCCGACAAAAATAAAAGAGCCCGATGGCCGGTTGGGGTCGGATAAGCCGGCACGGGAACGGCGTATGCACGAGGCAATAGCCGCGATGGCATCATCCTGCCCGACAACACGCTGACTTAAGGCGTCTTCCATATGGACTAATTTCTGGGTTTCGCTTTCCATCAATTTGGATAAAGGGATCTTGGTCCACTTGGCAACGATCTGGGCGATGTCCTGATCATCCACTTCTTCTTTAAGCATCGCGCCGTCTTTTTGCAGTTTGGCTAATTCTTTATTCTGGACCTCCAACTCCTTATTAAGCCCGATGAGTGTGCCATAACGGATTTCCGCGACCTTATTGAGGTCCCCCACTTTTTCAGCCTTGGCCTCTTCGATCTTCTTATCTTCCATCTGGGCTTTGATCGAACGGATACGGTCAATAACGACCTTTTCGCCCTGCCAACGCAGGCGCATGGTCTTGTTCTTTTCTTTCAGCCGCACTAATTCCTCATCGATCTTCTTGCGCCTTTCCTTAGAGGCCGGATCAGTTTCTTTTTTAAGGGCCTGCCGCTCGATCTCCAGGCGGCGGATCTCGCGCTCATTGGTGTCAAGCTCCTGAGGCATGCTGTCGATCTCAATGCGCAGTTTAGAAGCCGCTTCATCGATCAAATCAATGGCTTTATCCGGCAGGAAACGCTCCGTAATATAACGCTGGCTCATCATGGCCGCGGCCACAATGGCAGAATCTTGTATGCGGACACCGTGATGGACCTCATATTTTTCTTTCAATCCCCTTAAGATCGCGATCGTGTCTTCGACGCTTGGCTCATTGACTATAACCTGCGCAAACCGCCTTTCCAGTGCCGCGTCTTTTTCGATGTATTGACGATATTCATCGAGAGTGGTGGCCCCGATACAGCGCAAACCCCCGCGGGCCAGCGCGGGCTTAAGAAGATTAGAAGCATCTATCGAGCCTTCGGCCCGTCCTGCTCCGACAATAGTATGCAGCTCATCAATAAATAAAATAACGGTTCCATTTTGGTCTTCCACTTCCTTTAAAACAGCTTTCAGCCGGTCTTCAAATTCGCCGCGAAACTTGGCGCCGGCCACCAAAGCTCCCATATCTAAAATAACAACACGTTTGTGTTTAAGTCCCTCAGGTACGTCCTCCAAAAAGATCCGCTGGGCTAACCCCTCAACGATAGCGGTCTTGCCTACCCCCGGCTCACCGATCAAGACCGGATTATTTTTAGTACGGCGCGAAAGCACCTGGATAACGCGGCGGATCTCTTCGTCGCGGCCGATCACCGGGTCTAATTTACCCTTGCCGGCCAGATCCGTCAGATCGCGGCCGTATTTTTCCAATGCTTGTTGTTGCTCTTCGGGGTTTTGGTTCATGTTTTTTTCCTTTGCAGGAGTTGAAGATTCCTAGCACTCTCAACTTATGAGTGCTAATATAGCACAAAAAATTCTTTTGTCAAGGGCGCCGGCCCATACAGCTGAAGCGCCGTTAGGCTGTTAACAATGCTTCTTGGTTTTGATCGGACTTATCGGTAAGTTCTTGGTTTAAGCCCAAGATTTGAGGCAGATTAGTTACCGGCGTCATAGTGCGGATGGTAAATGTGGCGCCAATCACTTGCGCGGCATCGATTTCAGTGCCGTTGAAATTAAACTTAAAATCTTCTCCCTGTTTTTTGACCTGCATGCTCATCTGCGCGGGGTTTAAGTCGATACCGCCTGGTAAATTCTTTGCTCTCATGGCTTGATCCGTTTGAGCTTTGATAATCATTAATTCAACCTGTCGAATATCCCCTAATAAAACATCTTTTCCTGTTAGCCAATCAACATTAAAAAGCGGTCTATTCTTCCTAAGCAAAATGATATTGGCAAGGATAGCTCCAACCGATCCATTCACATCAGAAAATGGATGTATGGAAATGAACCTTCTCATGGCTTCAGCCGCTAAATTCTCCGGATTATTAGTTATCAATTCTTCTCTGGACAGCCACATAATAAATTCGTTCATTAATGACGGAATTTTATCAAAAGAAGGATAAAAAATTGTATCCGTCCATGCTGATTGCGTCCTATATTCTCCCACCGGCACCCCTTTATTATATTTTGTTCTATAATTCGAACTGATCCTATGGATATCTTTTATCGCTTGTTCAGTAATAGGTGTTGTAGGGTCATATAAATTATTGCTTTTTATATATTCATCCAGTTCCACCGCTAAATCTTTCCGGG
>CAYNGE010000120.1:0-4415 GCA_964396865.1 uncultured Planctomycetales bacterium | reverse complement strand
GCCGAGAAGTTGGGATTTACCCGCTGCATTGTCCCTAAAAATAATTTGAAGGGTAAGAATGATTTTAAACCATCCATCCGGTTGGTCCCGGTGGCGGGCCTCCGGGAAGCGTTAGATAAGTTATAGGAGAGACCATGACATTATTATTTATCCGTATTTTTTTCTTTATTATCAGCGGCATTGTCGGTTATCAGATCGGGAGCATCAATCAATATCCTCTGATAGGTCTTTTGGCTGGTTTTTGCGGCGGTTTATTGCTCATTACCGTCGAGTCAACCTTAAAGCAGGTGTCCGTGCGCGGGCTTTCCAGCATGGTCTTCGGTCTATTGCTTGGGATATTCATGGCGAATTTGATTTCCGATATACTCTACCTGCTGCCTTTGGGGGATGTGCTTAAACCCATATTGCGCGTGCTTCTCACCATGGCCTTTTCTTATTTGGGCGCGGTGATGGCGCTTCGGGGTAAGGATGAATTTAACCTTATTATTCCTTATGTGCGTTTCAAGCGTCAGGATTTAAAAGAAGGGGTGGTGCTTTTGGACACCAGCGCCATTATTGACGGGCGTATCGGTGATATTTATAAGACGGGGTTCTTGGGCGGACGCTTGGTGGTGCCTCGTTTTGTCCTGCATGAATTGCAGCGGCTGGCGGACTCCGAGGATGAGACCAAACGCCAGCGCGGCCGGCGGGGGATGGAAATCTTAAAAAATATGCAAAAAGATTCTTCGACGGATGTGCATATTCATGAAGATGATTTTGGCGGACCCGAGCCGGTGGATTTGAAATTAGTCAAGCTGTCTAAATTGATGGAGGCGCGTATTTGCACGGTGGATTTTAATTTGAGCCGTATGGCCTCGATCCAGGGCGTTGAAATGCTTAATATCAATGATCTGGTCAATTCGGTCAAACCGGCGGTATTTAACGGCGAAGAATTAGAGATCCGGCTTATGAAGGAAGGCAAGGAAGCCAATCAGGCCGTGGGTTTTCTGGAAGACGGGACCATGGTGGTCGTCAGCGACGGACGCAAGGTCATGGGGCAGACGGTCAAGGTCTATGTGACCTCAACGCTGCAAACCCAGGCGGGGCGCATGATCTTCGCCAAAATGGAAAGACCATGAAGGTTGAAGTCATTGTAGTGGCCGCGGGATTGGGCCGGCGTTTGAATTCAAAGGTCCCCAAAGCTTTTGTGCTTTTAAAAGGCCGCCCGCTATTGCTTTATTGTCTGAAGGTTTTCAACACGCATCCGGCTATTGACGGTATTGTATTGGTGGGAGTTGGAAAATATCTGGAGGCCTTTAACCGGCTGGCTTGTTCCTTTAAGAAGGTGCGTGCGGTGGTTGCCGGCGGCGTTACGCGTTCGGATTCGGTCAAGTGCGGCCTCAAGGCGCTTTCGCCTGATACGAAGATCGTGTTGGTGCACGATGCGGCCAGGCCTTTTGTCGATCGGGCGATGATCGACCGCCTGCTTTTTTCATTGAAGAAAAATAAAGCGGCCATTGTTGCGGTCCCGATGAAAGTCACGGTCAAAAAGGTCCATCGAAAGACTTTGGATATTACAGAAACCCCGCAGAGAGATTTATTGTGGGAAGCGCAGACACCCCAAGGATTTCATAAGGATATTTTAGTTAAAGCGCATGCGAAGAAATTTAAAGAAGAAGCGACCGATGATGCCATGTTAGTCGAGCATCTGGGGCGTAAGGTCAAAGTCGTGATGGGCGATTATCGAAACATCAAGGTCACGACACCACAAGACATTATTTTATCGGGGCAGCTGCTGGCAAGGTCATTATGAATTACAGAGCAGGCATAGGTCATGATGTGCACCGGTTTCTTTTGGGCCGCAAGCTGATGCTTGGCGGCATTGAAGTGCCGTATACCCACGGTCTCGACGGCCATTCAGACGCGGACGTGGTATTGCACGCGATTTGCGATGCCATTTTAGGAGCAGCGGGTTTAGGCGATATCGGGGAACATTTTCCCAATACCGATGCAAAATACAAGGGAGCATCCAGCGCCGTATTTTTAAAGCAGGTCAACAAAAAAGTCCGTGACTTGGGGTGGAGCGTTGAAAATGTGGATGTGATGATCCTGGCCCAGGAGCCGAAATTACAGGAATATAAACCGAAGATGAGATCTTTTATCGCCCATGAACTGGGTATTGATGGGGCCCAGGTCAACATCAAAGCCGGCACCAATGAAGGCATGGGTTTTATCGGTGCCAAAGAGGGCATGGCGGCTTATGCCGTTGTTCTGTTAAAGAAAAATCCTTAAGCCGCGTTAAAAGCGCATAGAGCAGGGGGAACTTCTTATGATCCTTATCCTATTATTGATTATTTTTATTATTTTTATGGCCCTTTACGTTCTTTTTTCCGCCGAGATAAAGACCGTTAAAGAGCGTGATCCGGCAGCCAAAAGCGCTTTGGAGGTGCTTTTGCTTTATCCGGGACTGCATGCTTTGGCGGGCTATCGTATCGCTCACAAATTATGGCAATGGAAGGTCCCTTTGGTCCCCCGCTGGCTTTCACAGAGCACCCGTTTTTTTACGGGTATAGAGATCCATCCGGGGGCCGCCATCGGCAAGAATTTTTTCATTGACCATGGCATGGGCGTTGTGATCGGCGAGACCGCGATCATCGGGGATAATGTGCTTCTTTATCAGGGCGTTACCTTGGGAGGCACAGGCAAAGAAACCGGTAAACGTCATCCGACGGTGGGTAATAACGTGGTGGTCGGGACCGGGGCCAAGATTTTGGGCAATATCGTCATCGGGGACAATTCTTATATTGGCGCCAACGCGGTGGTGATCAAAGATGTGCCGGCCAATTCCACGGTCGTTGGAATTCCGGGACGCATTACCAGGCAGGAAGGCCGTAAGATCGATATGGAGTTAGACCACAGGCATGTCAGCGATCCGGTCATGGAAAATATATCAAGGCTGCTTCGGCGCATCAAGGCCCTCGAGCAGAAAGCGGGCTTAGAGGCGCCCAAGGATGAAAATGAAGCTGATTATACTATTTAATGAATTCACATTATGGCGATACAAATTTACAATTCTTTAAGCAGGAAAAAGGAAGATTTTGTTCCTCTCTCCGGCAATGATGTCAAGATGTACACTTGCGGGGTCACGGTCTATGACCGCTCCCATATCGGGCACGCGCGCAGTTTGTATGTATTTGATGTGATCCGCCGGTATCTTAAATTCCGCGGGTTTAATGTCCTGTTTGTCCGTAATATCACCGATATCGACGATAAGATCATTGACAGGGGCATTGAGACCAAGCGCACGGCTTCCCAGGTCAGCGACGAGCAGATCGGTTTTTATCATGAAGATCTAAAAGCGCTGGGGATCGATCTCGCGGATGCGGAGCCCAAGGCCACCGATAATATCCCTGATATGATCACCCACATTGCGGGACTGCTTGACCGCGGCTTTGCGTATCCGGTCAAAGACGGCGATGTGTATTTTAACGTGCGCGCCTTTAAGGATTACGGCAAACTCTCCGGCCAGAGTATCGATAAAATGCATGAAGCGGTACGTATTGAGAAAGATTCCAGCAAGAAAGATCCTCTGGATTTTGTTTTATGGAAAGCTTCTAAACCCGGTGAGCCCTCCTGGGAAAGCCCCTGGGGACCTGGGCGTCCGGGCTGGCATATCGAGTGTTCCTGCATGAGCATGAAGCATCTGCATACACAGACCCTCGACATTCATGCCGGCGGAAGGGACCTGATCTTTCCGCATCATGAAAATGAGCTGGCCCAATCCGAGGCATTGACAAACATGCCTTTTGCGAAATACTGGATCCATCACGGGCTTTTGTCCATCAATGGCCAAAAAATGTCCAAATCATCGGGGAATTTTATCACCGTGGCTGACGCCCTGCAACGATATAGCGCAGATGAAATTAAAATGTTCTTTTTGTTTTCGCATTATGCCAGCAATATTGATTTCTCCGATGAGAAGGTCCTTGAGGCCCGCAAAGCTTTGAATAAATTCGATGTGCTTTTTTATAAGGCTTCGGGGCTTTTGAAGGATAAAAACGCCGAACCCGTGCAGGCGGGGTTTATCACCAAGTATAAGCATGAATTCATCGAGGCCATGGATGATGATTTCAATACACCTAAAGCCCTGGCCGCTTTGTTTAATCTGATCGCTGACACGAATGTCTACATAGACCACAACAGCGATGACCCTAATTATTTGGGAGTGATCTATCATGCCGTTGACGTACTTGAAAACCTGGCACGCAATATATTCGGTTTATTTTTGCAGGAGAAAGAAAAGGAATTATCAGCCGCTTTAAAAGCGCTTCTTGAGGAGCGCGCCGCGGCCCGCAAGGACAAAGATTTTAGGCGTTCAGACCAGCTGCGTGTTTTATTGAAGGAAAAGGGCATCGCTGTCGAGGACGGCAAAAGCG
>CAYNGE010000119.1:0-4415 GCA_964396865.1 uncultured Planctomycetales bacterium | reverse complement strand
GATTACTATTTTTTCTGTTTTAATCGTATCTCCACCGACGATGCTGACATTAAAATCCCGGGCTGTCGCTTGCATCCCCTGATACACCTCTGTGATTAAACGCACGGGCAAACCTTTGGGAACGCCAATGGAAACTACCGCGAATGTAGGCCAGCCGCCCATAGCCGCGATATCACTGATATTACAAGCCAGGGCTTTGTGCCCGATCGATCGAGGCGGCATGCGCCGGATAAAATGCTCTTCTTCGACCATCATATCGGTCGTCAAAAGCAAATATTTATCTTTGGTGTATGGCAAAACAGCCGCGTCATCACCGATACCCTTAATGACCGCTTTGGAAATCGGCGCATATTTCGCAAGCAAATCGATCAAACCAAATTCACCTAATTGGGAAATTTTCATAGGCCATTTAGTCTTTCTCCACTTCGATCCGGGGAAAGAGCGGCGGGTGGACTTTCAAAGCGGTGCCCGTCTTTAATTGGCCCCAAACAGGCTTGGTATTAGCCGCTCCTAAAATATCCAAAACAGCTTCGGTTTTCTGGGGCATGACCGGAGCTAACATGATCGTCGCGATCCGTAAACCTTCGGCCGCCGTATATAATACGCGATCGGCAGCCTTCATGTCTGTTTTGGCCAGCTTCCATGGCGCCTGGGCCTCCATATATTTATTGAGCACGCGAACAAAATCTAAAGCTAAAGTCACCGCTTCCTGCACTTTGTATTGATCAATTAATTCCTTGATCTTGCCCGGCAAAGCGTTCCCCTGCGTCTTAATATCTTCCTCGGGCGGGGTCAAAGGTCCAGGTTGGGGAATTTGGCCGCCATGATTTTTCTGGATAAGACCGCTGACACGATTAAGCAAATTACCGAAATCATTGGCTAAATCACTGTTGAAACATTTAATAAATGACTCCGGTGTAAAATTAGCATCCAGGCCCAAGACCATCTCGCGCATTAAATAAAATCGTACGGCATCCACCCCGTAATTCCCGATCAGATCCAGGGGGTTGACCACATTACCCAAAGATTTGCTCATCTTGGTTGTGCCGATAAGCCACCAGCCGTGGGCAAAAATTGTTTTAGGCAAAGCCTCCCCTAATGAAAAAAGCATGGTGGTCCAGTAAATACAATGGGTCGTCAAAATGTCTTTTCCGATCAAATGCACATCCGCCGGCCACCATTTTTTAAACTTCTCATCGTCGCTGCCATAGCCGGGAGCGGAAATATAATTGACCAGCGCGTCAAACCATACATAGGTCACATAATCCTTGTCAAAGGGAATTTCAATGCCCCAGTCCATGCGGGTCTTGGGGCGGGAAATGCACAGATCCCCCAACGGCTGTCGCAGGAAGCCCAACATTTCATTCTTGCGATGTTCGGGACGGATAAAATCCGGATGGGACTGGATATAATCAATGAGCCTTTGCTGGTATTTGCTCATTTTGAAGAAATAATTCTTTTCCTTGAGCTTTTTAACGTCACGAAAGAGACCGGAGGTATATTCGGCCTCGGTGATAAAACGTTCCTCGGCCACTGAATACCAGCCCTCGTATTCATCCATATAAATATCACCGCTGTCATTGACCTTCTGTAAAGTCAACTGGACGATCTTCTTATGCCGCTCTTGGGTGGTGCGGATAAAATCATCGAATTGGATATCGAGGGTTTTCCACAAATTTTTAAATCGCGGGGCCAACTCATCGCAATGGGCCTGGGGTAAAAGCCCCCGTTTTTGGGCCGCCTGCATGACCTTTTGGCCGTGTTCATCCAAACCGGTCAAGAAAAACACTTCGTCTCCAGCGGCGCGGTGATAGCGGCTTAAAACATCAGCGAGGATAGTTGTATACGCATGCCCGATATGCGGAGCATCGTTGACATAATATATTGGGGTCGTAACAAAAAATTTGCTCAATTTAAGCTTCCCAGCGGATATTCAACTTTGACCATTTTGCCTTCACCGCAATCGACCATCACATAGTGGTTGAGAATATCGATGGCGATGACCTTGCCTTTTTCACCATCCATCGTCGTGACCTTGGCCCCCATTTTGGGCAAACTCCTGGAATACTCACGATAGACCTGATATTCATAGGCCATACAGCATTTGACGCGGCCGCAAACGCCGGAAATTTTTTGGGGATTAAGCGGCAAGCCCTGGTCTTTGGCCATTTTAATCGATAAAGGATGAAAATCTTTCATATAAGATGAGCAGCACAACGCCCTTCCGCAGACCCCATAACCACCGATGATCTTGGCCTTGTCGCGCACACCGATCTGCTTGAGTTCAATACGCACATGCAGCATTTTAGCCAGGTCCTTGACTAAATTGCGAAAATCAACCCTGCCTTCTGCCGTAAAGAAGATCAGTATCTTGGCGGCATCAAAAGAGTATTCCGCCTGGACTAATTGCATATCTAACTTACTATCAAGGACCAGGCATTTACAAGCGGCCAGGGAATCGATGGATTTGATCTCATTGTCAACCACCTGACGCAGATCACTGTCACTGGCCAGACGTATGATCTTGCCGGCAGGAGTTTCGGTCTTGCCGCCATAAAGCTTGTTGGGATCGGAAATGACTCGGCCGAACTCTGAATTTCTTTCTATTTCTAATATCACTATATCATGACGACGCATAGCGATGTTATTAGCATCCGCCCATATAACGGGACGGTATTCTCCCAGTTTGACTTGCACTAATTGGCCCATAAATGCTCCCTTAAAAGGCCAAATGACATTTTGGCGTTTAGATCATCATCCACAAGTTTTTTAGTTTCTACGATCTGCCGGATGATCAAAGAAAGATCAGCCGTGTCCCGGCGGGCAAATGTTTCCAATTCCTTCAAACGGCCCTGATGAACTAATTCGCCGCGAGGGGCCCCGCTTTTTAAAAGAAGTACATCCCTGAAAAAACTCAATAAAAGCCGCAAGGCAACGGCGGCCTGCGAAGGATCGCCTGAAAGCTCTTTTAGAAAGTCATCATTACGGCGGTTTGTGAGCATTTCATCCAAAACTTCAGTCCTCTTTAAAATAATGTCCTGCTCGACTAATTTACGGATCAGGCCCAAACAACCCTCGCCATAAACGGCCAAAAAATAAGCGTCCTTGGGGTTTACGCCTTCATCCGTTAGAACCTTGGTTATACGATCAACCGAAGATGGAAAAAATTTCACTATATGGCAGCGGGACCTAATGGTGTCTAAATTAGCCTCCGGCACGCTCGTCGTTAAGATCATCAGTGTATTGGCCGCGGGCTCCTCTAAAGTCTTAAGAAGAGCGTTGGCCGCAACCGGGGTCATCAGCTCAATATTGCGGACAATGAAAACTTTTGTTTTGGCCTCGTAAGCCCTCAGCTGTGCCTGGGATAATAAAAAACGGATATCTTCAATTTTAATACTTTCCGTATCGTCACGGCCGGCGAGGTGAACATCCGGATGATTCCCCGAAGCTATTTTAAGACAGGCCGTACATTGCCCGCAAGGTTTAGACCCGGCACTTTCACAATTAACTAATTGGGCAAGTAACAACGCGGTTTGGGTCTTACCTGAATCCCGCGGCCCCACAAGCAAATACGCATGGGCCAGTTTGTTTTCAGCCTGAAGGCGGCAAAACATTTGCACAACAGCGCCGTTGACTTGAGCCAGGTTTATCATAGACATAACAAAGCATCCATATGGGACTTAACCCGTTGGAAGATCTCTTCCTTGGGGGCGTCCACTTTAATGACTTTAATGCGTTTAGGGTACTTTTGACTTAAGGCCAAATACCCCTCGCGCACCCGATTGTGATAATCCAAGGAACGTGATTCAATGCGATCTTTTTTGATACTGGTGCGGCTTAAGCCCTTTTCGGGATCTATGTCAAATAAGATCGTCAAATCGGGAGTCAAGCCTTTGGCGGCGAATTTTCCTAATTGCTCAATGGTTTTAACGTCAACTCCATTGCCGTAGCCCTGATAGGCGATGGTCGAATCCAGGAATCGGTCGCATAAGATCACTTTCTCGGCTGCTAATTGCGGCGCCAGAACTTCCTTGACCATTTGGGCGCGTGCCGCCATATAAAGCAGGGTTTCGCATTCATTGCCCATTGCGGTATTCCCACAATCGAGCAAAAGCTTGCGTATAGCCTCTGAAATTTTAACCCCGCCCGGCTCGCGCAAAAGCATGGCCGGTATTTTTTTTGTTTTCAAATATTCAAGGACAAGGGTGGCTTGTGTGCTTTTGCCGGAGCCTTCCGCGCCTTCGAATGTGATAAATTTACCGTTCATAGAATCACCTGAAACTTGGGTGAACAGGTATTATTCGCAACACGGAATATTTTTGCCGTCTGCTTCGGTTTATGACGAAAATGTTCTAAAGATTATTTTCATTTGGAACATTTTTGTCATAATTCCTCGCAGACATTTGGCAAAAAAT
>CAYNGE010000118.1:0-4424 GCA_964396865.1 uncultured Planctomycetales bacterium | reverse complement strand
AAACTGGCCAAAAAAACCTTGAAACTGATAACCACCCGTGATATATTACACCCTCAAAGTTTGGTCATTATTCAGGTTGAAGCCTCGGAAAAATTAGAAGCTCCGGAAGGTTTCAGGGTCTTAACCCAAAGGCGTTACGGCTCATCATATCTGATGATTTTGCAAAGGGTTGTAATATAATGCCAAAAGGACAAAAAGCTATATATCCCGGCAGTTTTGATCCGGTTACCAACGGCCATTTGGATGTCATTAAAAGGGCTGCCCGTATTTTTGATCGGGTGATCGTAGCTGTGGCTAATAATACCGCCAAAAAAGCTTTTTTGGACATTGATGAGCGTGTAAAGCTGCTTAAGGAAGTGACCCAAGGGATTAAAAATGTATCTATCGAAACATTCGATTCCTTGGTCATTAAATATGCCCGTAAGAAGAAGATCAATGTCCTTATCCGGGGGTTGCGCATGACATCGGATTTTGATTATGAATTTCAAATTGCGCGGACAAACCGCCGTTTGGCGGAAGACATTGAAACGGTCTTTTTAATGCCATCGGAACACGTATCCTTTGTTTCCTCGACTCTTTTGAAAGAAATTGCCAGCTTGAATGCGGACGTATCTTCCTTTGTTCCCAAAGCCGTCGAGCGCAAGTTAAAAGAGCGCTTGGGGTCATGATTAAAATTTCCGTCAGGGACATTCCCTCCAAGGGCATGGACATCGACCAGAGTGTTCCCATGGAAGGCATTGGTTTATCTGCCGAAGAGGCGGATATACGGTCTTTGCTAAATGTTAAAGCGCATTTAGAGAAGGTTGATAATTTTATTATTGCCGATACGCGTATTAAGGCCGATTTCGGCTATATGTGCGCGCGTTGTTTGCAAGAGTTGCATGCGACGGAAGTGCGGTCTTATAAATTCGATTTTGAGCTTACTCCCGAGATCGAATACATTGATCTGGGCGAGGAAATACGCCAGGAAATAATTATGGCCAATCCCTCCAAAGTCTTATGTAAAAAAGACTGCAAGGGTATTTGTCCTGCTTGCGGGGCGAATTTAAATATAGAAAAATGTAAATGCGCGTAGGGGTTCGATCGATCGAACCCGTACGAGATAAAGGAGAAGATCAGTCATGCCTCTACCAAAAAGACAACATTCTAAAACCCGCGGCCGCAAACGCCGCACACATTGGAAAGTAACCGTAGCCTCATTACGCGCCTGTCCGCAATGCAGCAAGCCGGTGCTTTCTCATCGCATATGTCCTTTCTGTGGTTATTATAAAGGCACACAGATCGTCGAAATTGCTGCGTCGAAACAATAAGTGAAGGATATTTCATGAAAATTGTCGTTGATGCTATGGGCGGCGATTTTGCTCCCAAAAATGTGGTTGCCGGGGTCGTGGACGCCGTTAAAGAATACAATGTTTGTGTGACTTTAGTCGGCGTAGCCGATGCTATCAAACTTGAGCTTAAGAAATATCAATACCCCGGATCTTTGATCGAAATTGTTGACGCGCCCGAGGTGGTGGCGATGGATGACCCGGCGACTGCCGTCATCCGTCAGAAACGCCAATCATCCATCAGCATTGGTATAGGCCTTTTGAAAAAAGAAGGCTATGGCGCTTTTGTTTCTGCCGGCAATACCGGCGCTTGTGTGGCGGCAGCCACTTTTGGATTGGGCATGATCCCCGGAGTGGACCGTCCCGGTATCGGATGCATCATGCCTTCTTTGAAAAAATTCACTTTTATCATCGATGTGGGGGCCAATACCGCGGCCAAGCCGGAGCATCTATTGCAATACGCAAAAATGGCCAAAGTCTACGCGCAGGCCGTGCTGGGACGCCCGAGGCCATCGATCGGTTTGCTTAATATCGGAGCAGAAGAATGCAAAGGCACCGGTCTTGAAAAAGAAGCCCACAAACTTTTAGAAGAGAAGGAGCCTTTTTTTATAGGAAATATCGAGGCCAATGAAATATTTACAGGCAAATCCGATTGTATCGTTTGTGACGGCTACGTGGGCAATGTCGCTTTGAAAGTTTCCGAAGGGCTGGTTGAATCTATCGGTAAACTGCTCAAGCGCGAGATCACAAAAAATCCCGTAGCTATTTTGGGCGCGGTGTTGCTTAAGTCCAGTTTAAATGAAGCTAAAAAGAGTGTGGATTATTCTGAATATGGCGGGGCCCCTTTATTGGGGGTAGATGGTCTGGTGCTTATTAGCCATGGCCGTTCTTCACCTAAAGCGATTAAAAATGCGGTCCGCTGCGCCAAAGAAGAGATCGAGCACAATGTCTTGGAAAAGATCAAAGAGGAGATGGTTAAGTAATGGTTAAAGTCGGTATTCTTGGATTAGGCATATCTCTGCCTTCAAAAAGACTCACCAATTTCGATTTGGAGAAAATGGTGGATACGTCTGATGAATGGATACGCAGCCGTACCGGTATCATTGAGCGCCGTATAGCCTTGCATGAAAAAACCAGTGATTTGGCCCATAAGGCCGCGGTCAAAGCGCTTAAAGACGCAAAGGTTTCCGCGGAAAAGATTGATCTGATCATTGTAGGTACCATCAGCCCCGACGGAAATTTTCCGTCGGTCGCTTGCAGGGTCCAGAAAGCCCTTGGAAACACAAAGGCCGCGGCTTTTGATGTTTCGGCGGCTTGCGCCGGATATTTATACGCGTTAACTACGGCCAAACAATACATTCAAACCGGCATGGCCCGTCACGCTTTGGTGATCGCCGCTGAACGCTTTACGAGTTTGATCGATTGGAAAGACAGGGACACTTGTGTTTTGTTTGGTGATGGGGCAGGGGCGTGCGTGTTAGGGCCGGTTAAATCCGGGGGCATCAAAGCTGACTTTTTACAGGCTTTTGGCGGCCAATGCGATCTAATGCATGTTGTTGCCCAGCCCGGCCGCAGCCCTTTCCATCCGAAAAAAAGAACTTACGCAAAATTGCCTTTCGTGGTCATGCAGGGACAGGAACTTTTTAAAGTAGCTGTTACTTCCATGGCCGACGCCATTGAAAAGGTCATTAAAAAAGCCAAGATCAAAAAAGGGGACATCGATTGCATTGTGCCGCATCAGGCCAATGACCGCATTATAACCGCCGTCGCCAGAAAATTGAACATCTCCAAAGACAAGATCTTTATCAACATTGATAAATACGGCAACATGTCCGCGGCTTCCATTGCCGTGGCTTTATATGAAGCTGTAAAATCTAAGAGAATTAAAAAGGGCGACCGGGTCGTATTGGTAACGTTTGGCGCCGGTTTAGTCTCTGCCGCCAATGTAGTTGAATGGTGATCCTCCTTTGAAAAATATCGCTTTAATATTTCCCGGGCAGGGAGCGCAGAAACTTGGGATGGGTTTGGAGTTTTTCCAGAGCTCCCCGCAAGCCAAGGCTATCTTTGAGCAAGCCAATCAAATTTGCTCAAATTTGACAAAGGTGATGTTTGAAGGACCGCAGGAAAAATTAACCGCGACAGCTTATTGCCAGCCGGCTATTTTAACGATGAGCATAGCAGCCTTGAAAGCCTTCGAGGCGCATAACAAATATAAAAGTATTAATGTGAAGTTGACCGCGGGTTTAAGTTTAGGGGAGTATTCCGCATTGGCCGCCGCTGGAGCTATGAATTTTGCGGACGCTCTGAGCTTAGTGCAAAAACGCGCCGCTTTTATGGAGGAAGCTGCCCTTGAAAACCAGGGGGCCATGGCCGCGGTGATCGATTTTGATTGCGGCCGGCTCGAAGATATCTGCCGTAACGCCGGTATTCAAATCGCCAATTTTAATTCCAACAATCAGGTTGTTATCACAGGACTTAAAACAAAGGTAGATAGCGCAATTGAAGCCATCAAAGCCGCAGGTGGAGATAAAATAATACCGCTAACGGTTAGCGGGGCTTTTCATTCATCGCTTATGGCTTCCGCAGCTGCTAAATTCGAAGTTGTTTTAAAAGATGTTGTCATAAATCCATCTTCAATTCCTGTGCTTAGTAACGTTACCGCCCAACCTCATAAAGATGCCGCGGCAATCCGCGCGAATTTGGCCCAACAAATCACCTCTTCTGTTCAGTGGGTTAAATGTGTTGAATATATGGTTGATTCCGGAATTACAGATTTTATAGAAATTGGCCCCGGCCGCGTTCTTAAAGGTTTGATCCGGCGTATTGCCCCTGCCGTTAATGTTTTTAATGTCGAAAAACCATCCGACATTGAAACCTTGCCCCTGGCGTAGGTCAAATGCCGGACATTAGCAATGCGCCTGTAGCTCAACTGGATAGAGCATCAGTCTTCGGAACTGAGGGTTGGCGGTTCGAATCCACCCAGGCGCACCATATAATTTTCTCGAACTTGGGCAAGAGAGATAACTAAAACCCTGACGCGAGCAATCCTGTCAGGGTTTTTCAATTTGCGCTTTAGTAAAGGCCATTTAATGCTAA
>CAYNGE010000117.1:0-4430 GCA_964396865.1 uncultured Planctomycetales bacterium | reverse complement strand
AGATGATCTCTTTGGTCGGTTCTTTAAGCTCTTCTTGAAGAGATCTTCCTTCTGTTTTAATTTTTACTTTTTCAAAATTTTGAGGGAGGTCTTTTTTGGCGATCATGGCCTTGCCGGACATGATGACCGCCCCTTCAATGGTATTTTCCAGTTCGCGGATATTGCCCGGCCATGGATGGTCCATAAAGAGTTTCTTGACCTCTTCATCCATATCAATGATATTTTTATTATTCTTTTTATTTGAAAGAGCAATAAAATGTTTCACCAGTAAAGGAATGTCTTCCCTGTGGTCCCTTAAGGGGGGCATGATCACGGGGATCACGTGAATACGGTAGTAGAGGTCCTCTCTAAAGCTTCCCTCCTCCACTAATTCTTCCAAGTCTTGATTGGTAGCGACAATGACGCGGGCATTGGTCTTAAGGGTTGTAGTATCCCCTACTCTTTCAAAAGTGCCGTCCTGAAGGATACGCAATAGTTTGACCTGTAAATTGGGGGAACAGGTATTAATTTCATCTAGAAAAATTGTGCCATTGTTCGCGATCTCGAAACGTCCTTTTTTATCTTTAATAGCACCGGTAAAAGCCCCTTTAGTATGGCCGAAAAGCTCGCTTTCAAGAAGAGTTTCAGAAAGAGCCCCGCAACTAAGCTCCACGAAAGGCATATTCTTACGTTTTTGGTCGCATTGATGGATGGCGCGGGCAAGCACCCCTTTTCCGGTCCCGCTTTCGCCGGTGATCATGATGGTGGCATCCGTGCACGCAATGGATTCAACAAGATTGTAGATCGCCTGCATAGAAGCGCTTGCGCCGATCATCCCGCAGAAAGTATCACGCTTGGACTTGGAAACCAGCTGACGCAGATTTTGATTTTCTTTCAGGAGCTTCTTTTTTTCTATAATTCTTTCAATTAAAAGCTTAATTTCATCATCTACAATAGGTTTGGTGATATAGTCAAAAGCCCCGTTTTTCATGGCTTCTACCGCTGTTTCAATACTGCCGTAACCGGTAATGAGGATCACTTCTGTGGCGGATGAATTCTTTTTTATGAACTCAAGGAATTTTAAGCCGCTCATTTCAGTGAGCTTCATATCGGTTATGACAATATCAAATGTTTTATCCGAAAACAGAGGAATTGCCTCCTCTGCGCTGGCAGCCGCATAGGCGTTATACCCGGATATTTTAAGGATCTCATAAAGGGATTTACGGATCAGGGGCTCATCATCTACTATTAAAATGGAACAAGGGATCTGTGTGGACATAGGATCTTTATGGTGTTACAGGCAATTCGACCGTAAAAGTCGTTCCTTGGTCAAGATGGCTTTTAACATTGATCTTGCCATTATAGCATCTGATGATCTCATTGACGATAGTCAACCCTAAACCGGAGCCTTGGTCGATATTCTTGGTCGTAAAAAATGGTTCGAAGATCTTTTCTAAATTTTCTTCAGAGATGCCGGCACCGGTGTCGGCTACTTGCAGTTTAAAATAACCGTCGTTGGCCGATGCCGTGATCTCAATGGTCCCATTTTTATCAATAGCATCGATGGCATTTTTGACCAAACTGCTGATAATGCGCTCCACTCCCAAGTCGATGATCTCCGGAAGATTTTCAGAAAAATTCTTAACAAGATCAATATTTTTAGAGGCCAGATATGGGGAAAGTTCTTTTAAGGCTTGTTCTATTATTTTGCATACATTTACTTTATAAGGACTGGCGGGCAATTGGCGTGCGCAAGCTAACAGGTTTTTGACAATATTAGCCATGCGTTTTAAACCCGTTTGGATTTCCATCAGATATTCTTGTAAAACTTCATCACTTTGGGCATGGCTCAGGCATAAATTGGTATAACGCATGACCCCGTCTAAAGGATTATTAAAATCATGGGCAATTCCGCCTGCCAATTTGCCAAGGGAAACCAAACGCTCCTGAAATTCTAATTGATCCGCCATGGAAATACGTTGATAATTCAAAGCAATTTGATTAGAGAGAAAATTTAATAATTGTAATTCCCGTTGGGTAAACGGCTTACGGGAGAGTTTGTCAAAAATATTAATGACCCCGATAAGCCGGCTTTTGATCATGAGGGGGCAACAGATAAATGATCCGGACTTATACTCTACCAGGAAAGGTTCTTTGAGCTGGGCTGCCTGATCGACTATCCCCTGCTCCAGATATCGGATCATCTCTTCTTCTTCACCAACTTCCATGCCGACGCCGGCCCTAAGGACCAACCCTTTGGTTTGATCGTCCAACATAAAAACTGATCCGCGCCGGGACATTAAAAGATCCAAAGTTTCCTGTAAGGCGTTTTTTAATAAACTTTGTATATGCATGGATTCGCTGCATAGTACACAAATGGTATTGATCTTCTGTAACAGGTTGGATAAAGGAGATTTAATTATGCGTAGCTCTGGGGACATAGACATTATGCACTCATATAATGTATCTATCATGATATCCTCAAATTAAAGAATCGTCAAATGTCTAATGATATGAATGGCGGGATCAACGGGCACCGAAACCGGTTAAAATAACGCCAAATGTGAGCAGGATAATACGCAGATCGGTTGCGAAACACATATTTTTTATATAAAGAATATCGTATTTGACTTTCCTGCGCACATCAGTAATCGTCTCATCGTACCGATTGTATACTTGGGCCAAGCCTGTAATACCGGGTTTTACGGCCAAACGTTTGGTATAATCGGTAATTTGTCCTTCCAATTGTTTTATGAATACCGGACGCTCTGGTCTTGGGCCGATCACGCTCATATCTCCTTTGAGTACATTAATAAATTGAGGGATCTCATCAATACGGCTTTTACGCAAGATCCGGCCAATGGGCGTAATTCTGTCATCATGGGCTTGTGCCCAAACCGGGCCGGATGCTTTCTCCGCGTCTATTTTCATAGTACGAAATTTATAGATCTCAAAAGGTTGGCCGTCTCTGCCGCAACGGGTTTGGCTATAAAAAATAGGCCCTTTGGAGGTCAGCTTGATCAAAACAGCCACCAGCAAACACAAAGGCGAAAGCATCATGATGGCAATGATAGCCATAACAATATCCATAACTCTCTTAGAGAAATTATAAGCTCTTCTCAAGAAAGCTATGATCATGGTAAACATGCCGCTTCCAAACAATACCAAACTCGAAGGTTCGGGAGCCAATGATCGGGGATGCGCGGATATGTTATGGGGTGTTTGTGAGATCGCTATTGAGCTTGATATAACGGTTAACCCGACAACAATCACTATGATAGTTAAAGGTTTTATCAATTTTTTCATACTATTTTATTAGCCTTTTGGCCTCCTTGACTCTTTGGGAATCGTCAAAGTAATACATAGCAAATTCCGTACCAATATTTGGAATTTAGATAGAAATCTGAATTTAGATAGAAATTAAAAATAATCCTAACCTATTTATTTATAATGGGTTATAGCTACAATACAGCGACAGGATCAATGAATTAGGAGGTGTATAAGGCAGGGTGCCAATACTGTCTATTTTAGTGTTTAATTAAATGTGCAAACTGTTTAACGCAGGTAGGAAGATAACTGCGGGCCGACCAGACTGCTAAATTCATTAATCAGCAAAACGGCCTCTTTTTCTTGTCCATTAACTATGTCCGCTGAAATGCGAATTAAAGCGCTGCCGGTTCTTTTGCCAATTAGATTATTGAAAACAGCCAACTCCCTTTGTTTCCAATAACTGACAGTATAAATATTGCCTACCTTAAACCAATAATAGACCATTTGTTGGCTTTGGTTATTATCCAACAACAGCCAATTTGCTTGAATGGATTGATTAGAAGAGCTAATCTTAATATATTCTTTACCTTTGTCGATAATAAAAATACCGGATCCCATGTACAGGACTTCAGGAGGATTGGTGGCTTCCGGATTTGATTGTGAGTAAGCAATGCATAAATAAATATGGTTCCCCTCTTTATCTGTGTAGCGGCGTAAAAAGACATTTTTTGTTTCTAATAGGGCCAGATCAGCTTTGTCAATGGGCAGCTCTTGGGCGGCCCAACGGCCGATAGTTAGAGGAAATTCCTTGATATTGACCGTGTCTGAATTTGGATAATTATAAAAATAAAGCCCCCAGGATACCAGTACTGTGATCGTCAGCAGAAGGGCTATGGAAAGATAATGACGATGGGCCATAGGTTTTATTTTATTCCAGTAATTTTTTTAGCGCAAATAGCAATAGAAAAGCAAAAGCGAAAACCAGGTAACCTGAAAGATCATGCAAAGCACGGGTGTATTGTGTTCCCCAAATTTCACCCACCGCCGACAAAAACACAATGCGGCAGGCATTGGTAATGGTCGCTATGGGGACCGCGGAAATAAAAAGAAGCATTTTTCTAAATAATCCGGATCTTAATTGATACGCAAAGATGCTGCCTAATGCGGTCAGGGAAATAAGC